>NZ_JBHVFE010000246.1:0-12852 GCF_042801945.1 Kitasatospora sp. NPDC057542 | reverse complement strand
GGACCTCGGCATGTCCCCACACCCCCACACAGGCACAACGCGTCGCCAGTGCCATCAACCGAGCTCAGCCAGGCCCAACTGAAAGGCGGAGGCTAATGACCGGTTCACCAAGGCCCACCCCGGGGTCCAGGTCGAGGTCCAGTACCAGCAGTGGACGACCAAGAACCAGAAGCTGGACGCCGTCCTCGCCGGGAAGAACGTGCCCGACGTGGTGGAGATGGGCAACAGCGAGACCACCAACTACATCGTCAACGGCGCTTTCGCCCCGCTCGACCCGGCTCGCTTCGACCAGTCGGACGCGTGGCTGCCGGCCCTGGCCGACGCGTGCCGCAACGACGGCAAGACCTATTGCGTGCCCTACTGCGTCGGGGCCCGGGTCGGTGTCTACCGCACCGACCTCTTCACCCGCGCAGGCGTCCCCGGAGCCCCGAAGACCTACCCCGAGCTGATCTCGGCGTTCGACCGGTTGAAGAACACCTTCGGCCCCGAGGACCCGAACTTCTCCGCCTTCTACATGCCGGGCCGCTACTGGTACGCGGTCATGGCCTTCGTGAAGGACGCGGGCGGCGAGATCGCCGTGAAGGACGGCAGCCGCTGGAAGTCCTCGCTGTCCTCTCCGGCCTCCGTCGCCGGGCTCACCGAGTGGAAGCGGCTGATCGACAACTACTACGTCGGCGACCGCGCCAAGGACAACGGCGACCAGCCGGGCGTCGCCGGCCAGGGCCACGTGGCCGTCTTCTACGGCAACACCTGGGAGGCCGGCGCCGCCGCCGACGAGCGCTCCGGCGGGGATGCGAAGCTGAAGGACAAGTTCGCCACCTTCCCCTTCCCCGGCCCGTCCGGGAAGCTCCTGCCGCCGTTCCTCGGAGGCTCCACCCTGGCCGTGCCGGCCAAGTCGTCGCGCAAGGACCTGGCCGCCGACTGGATCAAGATGTTCACCGACCGGGAGTCACAGAAGGCGCTGATCGCCGCGAACACCCTGCCCAACAACACCACCCAGCTGGCCGAGGTCGCCGCCGGCGGCATCAACGGGCCGTCCGCCCGGGCCGCCGCGACCGGCGGCTGGATGACTCCGTTCGCCCCCGGCTGGACGTCGGTGGAGAAGTCGAACATCCTGCCCGAGATGCTCGAACGGATCGCCAACGGCAAGGTGTCGGTGCAGGACGCCACCCGGGACGCCGACAAGCGGATCGACGAAGTGATCAATGAGCGCTGACCGGGTCCGGCGGCGCCGGCCGTCCCTGCTGCCGTCCCTGCTGATCGGCCCCACCGTCCTCGCGCTCGTCCTCGTGCTCGGCTACCCGCTCGTGGACATGGTCGTGCTCGCCTTCCAGGACATGACCCGCGAGCAGCTGTTCAGCGGCGCGGTGCCGCCCTGGGCGGGGCTGGAGTAGTTCCGGCGGATCCTCGGGGACGGGTTCTTCTGGACGGTGGTGTTCCGCACGGTGCTGTTCACCGCGGTGTGCGTCGCCCTGACGGTGTTCTGCGGGCTGGGCACCGCGCTGCTGATGCGCCGCGTCTCCCCGTGGGTGCGCGCCGTCATCGCCGCGGTGCTGGTCATGGTGTGGGCGATGCCGGCCATGGTCGCCGCATCGGTCTTCCGCTGGCTCTTCGACGCAGACTTCGGCGTGGTGAACTGGGTGCTCTCCCGGCTGCCCGGGGTCGACCTGGCCAAGCGCAACTGGTTCACCGACCCGTGGCAGGGTTTCGCCGTCATCGTCGCGGTCGTCGTGTGGGGATCGCTGCCGTTCGCGGCGATCACCCTGCGGGCAGCGCTGGCGCAGGTCCTGCCGGAGCTGGAGGAGTCCGCGGTGCTCGACGGTGCCCGGCCGTTCCAGGCCTTCCGGCACGTCACCCTTCCCGTGATCAGGCCAATCCTGCTCATGGTCACCACGCTGACGGCCATCTGGGACTTCGGCCGGTGCTGTACCGGTTGACGGCGAACGACTCGATGAAGGAGTAGACGGTGCCACGCTGACCGCCCTGCCCGTTGTGGTCTTCTTCCTCATCGTCCAGCGCAGGATCGCCTCCGGCCTTGCCGCCGGCGCGGTCAAGGGCTGACCGCGAGCACGGAAGGCCCCGGCCCGGACGGCGGCACCCCGTGCACGTCCACAGGATGATTCCGTGCACGACCGGCTGGACCCCGTGTCCACCACCCCCTTCTCCTCACCGCCCGGGCCCTCGTCCGGGACTGGCACTTCGCCACCGGCGCCGAAGCCCACACCGTCGAGCAGACAGTCCTGACCGAACTGCGCGAAGCCGGCCACGGCCCCTACCTGAGCGCGGACGTCATGCCGAACGGCTGGACCGAGACCTTCGACGCCGACCTCATCACCCCGACCAACCTCGCCACGATCGTCGAGGCCCGGGCCGCCCTCCTCGCAGACACCGTGCAACCCGCCTCCGGTCAGCGCATTCTTTGCCCGCAACGCTGGAAGGCTCTGCCGGCCCCTCCTCCAACCGACGCACGCCGAAAACGCCCGCAGAGAAGGGCGAAGGTCCTACAGCTGCCCGTACGGGCAGCGGACAACGGTCTGGGCCCGCTGCTCCTGGACCTCTGGGACACCGACATCGCGCCCGCGTTGACGTCCCTCCACAAGCGACACGGACAGGACACCCCCGTACTGCCGCCGGTACTGACTCCCGCGCCGGTCCCGTGGTTCTACCTTTGATCTTGGCCAGTGCTCCGGCGTTTACGCCGGGGGTGAAGGCCGTCCTTGTCTCGGAGGCGCGGAGCGCCGGAGTTCTCTGCGCCTGCGGGGCGAGGGTCAGACGGTCGGGCGTTGCTGACTCTCGATGTAGTGGCGTACGACGGTGTGTGGCGCGCCACCGCACGATCCGGCGAAGTAGGAGCCGGACCGGAAGCGGCCGCCCCACAGGTAGCGGTGGACGTGGCTGTCGTACTCCTGTCGCAGACGCCGGGAGCTGACGCCTTTGAGGCTGTTGACCAGCTTGGAGAGCTGGACCTTGGGCGGGTGGTGCACCAGCAGGCGTACGTGATCCTGCTCGCCGTTGAACTGCTTCAACTCGGCTTCGAAGTCCGTACACACGTCCTGCATGATCTCTTCGCAGCGGGTCAGCATGGCGTCGGTGAAGGCCCTGCGCCGGTACTTGGTGACGAAAACCAAGTGGACGTGCAGGTGGTGGACGACGTGACGGCCGGTGCGCACGTCTGGGTTCGGATTCCAGCGTGGTGACATGAACCAGGATGCTACGGTGAGCATCGTGCAGCTTCGGTACGCCTTCCGCGTGTGCCCGAGCGTCAGTCAGCGCGCTTGCCTGGCAAGGTCGTTCGGGTGTGCCCGGGTGGTCTTCAACGACGCGCTCCGTATCCGTGAGGACGCCCGCGCCGCCGGGCTGCCGTTCGTCACGTCGGCCGAGCTGTCCAAGCGGCTGACGGCCTCGAAGAAGACCCCCGAGCATGCCTGGCTCGGCGAGGTGTCGTCGGTGATCCTGCAACAGTCGTTGCGGGACCTGGACACCGCATACCGGAACTTCTTCGACGGCATCAAAAGCAAACGGCCGAAGACCGGACCACCCCGGTTCAAGTCCCGCAGGGACAGCCGGCAGGCGATCCGCTTCACGGCCAATGCCGGGTGGAGAATCACCGGTGGCGGGAAGCTGCGTCTGCCGAAGATCGGCGACGTACGGGTGAAGTGGTCGCGCTCGCTGCCGTCGGTGCCCTCCACGGTGACCGTGGTCAAGGACGCCGCCGGGCGGTACTTCGCCTCCTTCGTGGTCGAGACCGACCCGGCCGCCGACCTTGAGCGGATGCCCGGGGCCGACGCAGTGGTCGGCATCGACCTGGGTCTGGCCCACTTCGCGGTGCTCTCGGACGGCACGAAGGTCGACAGCCCGAAGTTCCTGCGCCGCGCGGAGAAGAAGCTTAAGAAGGCGCAGCGGGTGCTCAGCCGCAAGGCGAAGGGATCGAAGAATCGGGACAAGGCCCGGGTCAGGGTCGCCCGTGCGCATGCGCGGGTGGCCGATGCGCGGCGCGAGTTCCATCACCGGTTGTCCACCGAGTTGGTCCGTGAGAACCAAGCGGTCGCGGTGGAGGACCTGGCGGTGAAGGGACTCGCCCGCACGCGTCTGGCCAAGTCCGTGCACGACGCCGGGTGGTCGGCGTTCGTGGCCATGTTGGAGTACAAGGCCGTGCGATACGGGCGTGCCTTCCACCGGATAGGCCGTTTCGAGCCGACCTCACAGGTGTGCTCGAACTGCGGCGTCAAGGACGGCCCCAAACCCCTCAATGTCCGGGAGTGGACGTGCGGGGCGTGCGAGGCTGTCCTGGACCGGGATGTCAACGCGGCGGTCAACGTCGCCAAGGCCGCCGGACTGGCGGTGCCGGCCTGTGGAGCGCAGGTGAGACCGGTACTCGTGCCGGCGCAGCGCGGTGAAGCAGGAACCCACCCGAAGCCGTACCGGGCAACGGTGCGACAGGCGGGAATCACTCGCCTTTAGGCGGGTGAGGATGTCAAGAGACGCCCCCCTCCACCGCACACGCCGTCCGGCGCACCGTCGCGGCGTTCCGCAGCACCGTCCCCGAGTGGCTGGACCGCTCCCCGTCCTCCCGCCCGCTCGTCTACGTGAGCCCTGACCACCGCGATGCCCGGCCTGCGCAGCGTCGTGGGAAGCGTGTACCGGGAGGTCATGGCCGCCCTCTCCTCGACCGGCTGCGATGCGATCGTGTCCGCGGGGGACCTCGCGCGGGGCCTGCCGAGCACGGACGCTCGCATCACGGTCGTCGAGCACGTCCTGCAACCCGCTCTGCTTCGCCACGTGGACCTGTTCGTGACGCACGGCGGACGGGCCCCCCTGCTCGACGCGGTGCAGGGAGCAACGCCCGTCCTGGGCCTGGGCGTTCTCGCCGACCAGCCCGGCAACGCTGCCGCGTTCGCCCGCCGCGGCCTCGGCCGCGCGCTGGAACTCACCGCCACACGCGATGAGATCGCCGGCGCCGTCACGGCCGTCCTCGGCGACTCCTTCTACGCCGCCGCCATGACCGCTGCCAACGCCGAACTGGAACGGCTGCCACCGCTGGACCTCACGCAACTGCAGGCCGACATGTGATCCACGAGGCGCGGAGCACCCCCGCCACCGGCCGTCGGCCCACCCGCGGGAGGAGACCTGGGCCTCTCACCCCCCGAACTCCGGGCGGACCACGTCGGATCCGTCCACCTCCACGGGTAGCCGCGGCCGACCTCCACCCGAACTGCCGGCCCGGCCGAGCACCGCGGCCGTCGGGCGCGGGGACGCTCTGCTCCGTACGCACCCGGGGACCTGCGACGCGCTGGTGCTCATTCACAGTTCGGCGGTACGCGGCCGCCGTGGGGGTGGTACTACAGCGCGATGTCCAACCACGCGATGCCGTTGAGCTCGACGTCGAGGTCCGAGGCGCGGTGTCCGTCCTGCGGAACCGAGGTGCGCAGCCGCCGAATCGCCCGGAGGGTCTCCTCCCGGTGCTTGGGCGGCGACCCTCGGCGGGTGGTTCGGGAAGGTACTGTCGGTCCAGCGCAGGAGGGGCGGTCGCGTGACGCGGGTGTCCTGGAGCGGGATCCGGCTTCGGGCTGTCCGCCGTCGCGGCCGCACCGGGCCTGACGGTGTGCCGCCCCGCCGGTGGAACCCGGTTCGACGGGCCGGTCCCGGTCGGCCGTGAGTGGTGGCGGGCGCTGTGCACGCGAGAGGTCCTGCTGACGGTGACTGGGCCGTTCACCGGCGTCCTGGACTTCCGGTCCGCCGCCGTGGCCGGGGAACGTGTTCGGACGCGGCGCAGAACCGGAAAGTAGCGCTGGGCGGGGGCGTCGGCCCGCCGCGTGGTGCGGGCGGTCAGCAGCAGGCGTGCGACGCCGCCGCGGTGTGGGCTCCGCGCGCCCCGGCCCCTGTCCCGGCCGCTCCCGCCACTTCCTCCGCTCCCGCCGCTTCCTCCGCGTCGGCGATGCGGCCGCGCAGCATCGCGTCCATGACCGCCATGTACCGCTGCGTGCGGGGGCCGCCGAGGAGGAAGGGGTTCGCGGCGCCGGGCGGTTGGTGCCGCAGTTGTTCGGCTCGTTCGAGGCCGTGGTCGTTCGGGTGGTTGGAGAGCTCGACCTCAACGTTCGCCCGGCGCATGACGGCCCGGAAGGAGTGGACGGACGCGAGGAAGGTGCGCAGTTCCGCCACCGTCGAGGGCGGGTTGAGGCCGCCCCACAGCATTGCGCTGTGGTGCCGGCGGCCCGCCCGGAGCGGGATGACCGGGGACACGGTGCCGGGGGTGTGGCCCGGGGTGTGGTGCAGCTCGATCGTCGTGCCGCCGAGCGTGAGCTGCGCGCCGTCCGCGATGTCGAGGTCGCGGACGGGGGCGTCGGCGGGGCGGGTGCGGTCGAGGAGGTCCCAGTCGGCCGGGGACATGTGCACGCGGGCGCCGTAGCGGTCGGCGAAGGTCTGGGCGCCGCCGAAGTGGTCCGCGTGGCCGTGGGTCACGACGACGTGCCGGATCGCCGCCGGGTCGGCGCCGACCGCCCGCAGCCCGGGGATGATGACTCCCTCGGCATCGGCGGGTGAGGTGAGCGCGTCGATCAGCACGATGCCGTCGTCCGTCAGCACCGCCATCGCCGAGACCCAGCCCGCGCTCAGCAGCACGAGGTTGTCGAACAGCTTGACGGGCTCGGGCGCGGGTAGCGGGGGAAGGCCGGAGCCGGGTGTCAGCGCTGTCACCAGGGCCCGCAGCACGGGGTCGTCGGCGGCGAGGCGGCGGGCGCGGTCGTAGTGCGCGCGGGAGGCGGACGGTGCCTTCACCGACGAGGGGACGGCGGCCGAGGCCGAGCCCGGCAGGGCGGCCGGCGTGGTCCCGGCGGTGAGACCGAGAACGGCGAGCTGGGCGAGACGACGCCGGGCGAAGTCGGCGTCCGTGGCGGTCCGGCGAGTGGGGCGGATCATCGCGGTCGGGCTCCTGGTCGGTCGGGGAGGGTCAGCCGAGGGTGCTGATGACGGTCTTCGTCGCCTGGGCGATCAGGGCGTCGTCGGAGGTGGCGCCCGCCTTGCCGCGGTCGGACAGGACGACGATCACGATCGGGGGGCGCCCGCCCGACGGCCACGCCACGGCGACGTCGTTGCGGGTGCCGTAGCCCGCGTTGCCGGTCTTGTCGCCGATCTTCCAGTCGGCGGGCACCCCCGCGCGGACGTACGGGCCGCCGGTCGTGTTGCCGACCAGCCAGCCCGTCAGCAGCCCGCGCCGGTCCTCCGCGAGGGCGTCGCCGAGCACGTAGCGGCGCAGGTCGGCGGCGAGGACGCGCGGCGTGCTGGTGTCGCGGGTGTCGCCCGGGGTCGCCTCGTTGAGGGTGGGTTCGGTGCGGTCGACGCTGGTGGTGGAGTCGCCCAGGTCGCGCAGGGACTGCTGGACGGCCGCCGGGCCGCCGAGTTCGGCGGTGACGAGGTTGGCCGCGGTGTTGTCGCTGTACTGGATGGAGGCGGCGGCCAGGTCCCGCAGCTTCATGCCGGTGGCCACGTGCTGCGAGGTGATCGGCGCCCACGTCAGCACGTCCTCCTGGCGGTAGGAGACGACCTTGTCCAGGTCCGCGTCGGACACCTTTCGCAGCAGGGCCCCGGCGGCGAGCGACTTGATCGTGGACGCGAACGCGAACCGCTCGTCGGCCCGGTAGGTGACCTCCCGGCCGCTGCCGGTGTCCACCGCGAACACGCCGAGCCGGGCGCCGAACTGCTGCTCAAGTGCCGCGAAGGAGGCGTCCGCCGAGTCGGTCGCGGGCGCCTGCGCCGCCGTCGCGCCGGGTGCCGGCGCCGTCGAGGCGCTGCCCGCCCGACCGCACCCGCCGATCAGTGCGGCCACGAGCAGGGCCACGGCGGGCAGCGCGGTGCGGGGGCGGTGAAGGTCGGGCGTCATCGGTGGTCTCCCAGGTGGTTCGTGCCGTCGCGCTCAGCTAAACAGGCCGCCGACTCCCCAGTCCAAGAGCGCAATCGCGAAGTGGACGATAAGAAAACACCTATGATTGCTGCCCATGGACCTGCTGGGGCACCTCCGCCACTTCCGCGCCGTCGCCGAGGAACGGCACTTCGGCCGCGCCGCCGAGCGCCTGCGGATCGCCCAGCCCTCGCTCTCCCAGCGGATCCAGCGCCTCGAACGCGAACTCGGCGTGACCCTGTTCGACCGCGGCCCGCGAGGCGTCGACCTCACCCCGGCGGGCCGGCTGCTGCTCGCCGAGGCCGAGGAGGCGCTGGACAGCGCCGCCCGCCTCCTCGCCACCGCCGCCGACCTGCGCAGCGGACGGGCCGGCACCCTGCGCGCGGCCGTCCCGCCCGAACTCGGGCCGGCCACCCTGGCCGCGCTGCTCACCGGCTTCGAGACCGCCTCCCCGGGCACCCGGCTCGAACTGCGGGAACTGCCGGTCGCGGCCGTGGTGCGCGAGCTCGCCCAGCACACCGTCGACGTCGCCGTCGTCCGCCACCCCTGCCCGACCGACGGACTGGCCTTCGGCCCCGTCCTGCACCAGCCGCTCGGCGTCCTGCTCGCCGCCCGCAGTCCGTACGCCGACCGCCCGGAGCTCGCGGTGGCCGAACTGACCGGCCTGCGCCTGGTCCTCTTCCCACGCGCCACGGCCCCGGCCCTGTATGACGAGGTGCTCACCACGCTGACCAGGCACGGCTGCACCCCCGAGGCCGTCGTCGACCCGCCGGGACCGGACGTCGCGGGCGCGCTCGTGCTCACCGGCAGCGCCGTCGCCCTGGTGCCGCGCACCGCGCCACCACCGGGTACAGTCTGGCGTCCGCTGACCGGCACCCCGCTGGCCTGGCGGACCTCCACGGCCTGGCCGGCCGGGCGGGGCGGGCCCGCCGTCCGGCTGTTCGCGCAGGCCGCCCACGAGGCGCTCACCGGACCCGGCGGCCTGCTGCCCCAGCCGCCCAACCGCCCGCTCTACCCCCGGCCCGCAATGGAGTTCCCGCTGTGACCAGCGACCGCACGAGAGCCGACCGCACGGCTGGCGACCGCCCCCCGCACAGCCGGGCCGCGCGCACCCGCATCGCCGCGGCCTTCGCCGACGCGGGCGTCACCGGCTGGCTGCACGCGCGCGACCTCGACACCGGTGCCGAGATCGGCCTCGGCGCCGACACCGCCGTCAGCACCGCCAGCGTCCACAAGGTCTGCCTGCTCGTGACGCTGTACCGCGAGGCCGCCGCCGGACGGATCGACCTGGCCCGGCAGGTCGACGTCCCCGCCGCCGGCCGCACCCCCGGGGGGACCGGCCTCGCCGCCATGCTCGACGCCGCCCGCCTCTCCCTTCGCGACCTCGCCTACCTCACCGTAGCCGTCAGCGACAACACCGCTGCCGACACCCTGTGGGACGAGATCGGCCTCGACACCGTCAACCGCACCATGGCCGACCTCGGCCTGAGCCGCACCGTCGCCGTCCACAAGCTCCGCGACCTCATCGCCGCCCTCGCCGAGGACACCGGTTCGGACTCCCCGGTCGACCCCGCCGTCGTCGCCCGCCTCAGGGTCCTTGACCCCGCCTTCACCAACCACAGCACCCCCCGCGACATGACCACCCTGCTCGCCGCCCTCTGGCACGGCGACGCCTGCCCCGGCGACCACGGCGCCGCCCTGCGACGCCTTCTCGGCCTCCAGGTCTGGCCGCACCGCCTGGCCTCCGGCTTCCCCTTCGACGACGTCCGCGTCCACGGCAAGACCGGCACCCTCCCCACGCTGCGCCACGAGGTCGGCGTCGTCGAATACCCCGACGGCGGCCGCTACGCCCTCGCCGTCTTCACCCGCGCCGCCGCCACCACCATCACCCTGCCCGCCGCCGACGCCGCCATCGGAACCACCGCCCGCCTCGCCGTCGATGCCCTCCGGGCGCGGGCGGCAACGAGCGGGACGGGCTGACCGGGGCCGGGCCAGGGCGAAACCGTGATGCCGTGACCATCCCCGGCATGCCCGCCAAGGTCCTGCCGACACCGCCGCCACCGCGCCGGTCATAGCGGCCGTGCGCGCGGAACTCGCAGGACGGCGAACTGGCCAAGGCCGAGGCCGAGGCCGAGGCCAAGGCCAAGTACAACCGCGATGCCGCCGTACAGATGGTGACGGTCGGCGGCCCCCGGCTGCGCAAGGCCGCCGAGACCGCGCTCGCGGGCACCGGCCAGGACGTCGTCACGTTCATCACGGCCGGCTGGAAGACGCCGCTGGAGCAGGACCAGCGCGTCCTGGTCTCCCAGATCGCACAGAGTGGCGGCCCCCACACCGAGGCGGCCGCGCTCGCCGCTTCGGACAAACCCGGCGCCGACGTCCAGGCCTTCCTGGACGAGACCCGGTTCACGCTGCGCGACAGCGACGACCGGATCGAGGTCTCGCAGCTCGCCGAGTCCGGCGGCCCGGCGACCGAACAGGCCGCCCAGATCGCCCTCGAAGGCAGCGGAGGAGATCCGCACCTTCCCGGCAGCCGGCCGGCAACGCCCGCCGGGCGACCCGCACACCGCCGAAGAGGACGTCGAGGAGGAGTGAACCTGCTGCCGGACACTCCACGTCATCGGCCCGGGAGTCCTGCCTCCTTCGACTCGCGACACCGCGCCGGGAGGCCGGCGGGCGCACAGGGCGGTTCCAAGTGTGACCCAGATAGCATGTGTCACGACACATATGTCGTGTAATGTGTCCGATATGAACACTTCAGAGAAGAATCCGACCCTCGTCTTCATCCCCTGCTTCTCCGGCGCTCCGTGGAGCGCCGAGCAGCTCGCCCCCTACGGCGACGCGCCCAAGCGCACGCTGCGCCTGCCCGAGGGTGTCGACGACATCGAGCGCTACGCCGACCACGTCGAAAGCGCGATCGCGGACCTGGACGACTACGTGCTGGTCGGCGACTCGTTCGGCGCGAACATCGCGCTCGCGCTCGCCACCCGCCGCCCGCCGGGCCTGCGTGCCTTGGTCCTGTCCGGCGGATTCGCAGCCAACCCCGTCGACTCCAAGCCGTGGAAGGCCCTGATGCAGGCGATCGGCAAGGCCCGCGGCCCGCTCTACCGGCAGCTGACGCTGCGCGCCCACGCCCACCGCCTCACCTCCCCGTTCGACGGCGAGGGGCAGGTGCCCTGGAGCGAGGCGCGCAGCCGCGAACTGTTCCTCGTCAACACCCCGGCCGCCTCCTTCGGCGCCCGCCTGCGGGCCGCTCTGACCGCCGACTACGTCGACGTGCTCGGCCGGGTCCAGGTCCCGACCCTGATCCTGACCCCCTCGCACGACGTGCTGATCGGCGAGGGCGCCTCCACGACCATGCTCGCGGGCATCCCCGACGCCCGGGAGGTCACGCTGCCGCGCACCGGCCACATGTTCCGCTTCTCCCACCCGGTCACCTACGCCGCCGCGGTCAAGGACTTCCTCGCCGCCCTCCCGACCACCCGACAGGGCACCCATGCGTAAGGCCGAACACCTGCGGTTCGCGATCCTGGCAGCCCAACGCGAAGGCAACCGGCTGCTGATCCAGGCCCTCAAACCCCACGGCATCACCCCGTCGCAGGCCGAGGTGCTGCGCCTGCTCCAGCAGCACGGCACCCTGAGCCTGAACGGGCTCGGACAGCTCCTGGTGTGCGAGAGCGGCACCAACCCCAGCCGGCTGGTCGAACGCGTCGTCGCGGCCGGGCTGGTCGAGCGCCGCACCGACGCCGAAGACCGCCGCTACCTCCACCTCAGCCTCACCCCCGAGGGCGAACGCCTGGCCACCGCCGTCACCGAGATCGAGGAGTCCCTCTACACCTCGATGGACGCCGCCTGCGAAGGTCTGGAGGTCGACGCGATGCTCGCGTTCCTGCACAACTTCATCGACACCCTGCCCTCGGGCAAGGCCCTCAACAAACGCCTCGACCTCGACTGACGCCACGACCCGTCGGCCGCGCGCCAAGCGAAGGAACGACCATGCAACTCGAGAACACCCTGACCATCAGCGCGCCCGCCGACGAGGTCTTCGCCTACCTCGCACGGCCCGAGAACCTCCCGCGCTGGAACTACGCGCTCGACCGCACCGAGCAGACCTCCCGGGACCGATCGGGGTCGGAACGACGTACCGCCAGACCTGCACGCTCCCGCGCCCGGCCGAGGAGCACTTCCGCATCACCGAATACGACCCCCCGAACCTGCTGACCGTCGACGGTGACTTCGGCCCGTTCACCGGAACCGCCACCTACCGGCTGACCCCGCTCGAACAGCACACCACCCGCCTGGTCAACACCCTCCACCTCACCGCCACCGGAGCCCTCAAGCCCATCGCCGCGATCGCCGGCCCCCGGGTCAAGCACGCAGCCGCGAAGAACCTCGACGTCCTGAAGAACATCCTCGAAACCCGCTGAACCCCCCCGCCCCCCAACTGCCCGCGCTCACAGCCGGCCGGCAGCGGGGGATGGTACCGAAAAACGACCGTCTGTCGACACTCGGCACCGCGATCACGAACCCGCAGGCGGACAGTGTCGGTAACGCGCGTCGAGTGCCGATGTCGGAGAACGGTCCGTCAGATAGATGCCGACACATGCTCATCGGCTACGCGCGCGCGTCTCGACCGCTGACCAGAACCCCGATCATCAGAGCGACACGCTGCTGCGCCACGGAGTGGAGTTGACCCACGACGACTCCGACGAGAAGGCGGCACCTGGATTTCCGGCGCCCTCCCATGCGCCGGGGCAGATCTCGCCGTTACGGCGCCCGTAGGCGGCGGCCAGAGCCGGCGGGTAGAGCGGACGGCGGCACGGCGGATGCGGGCGCCGAACGGCTCCTCATCGGCTGGAGCACCGGACCGCACTGGCTGCGCCCCCGATCCCCGGGGCTGACCACCCCGCCCTCGCCCCCGGGGCGTAACACCGCGCTCCGGTCGGCCGCGACGTGAC
>NZ_JBHVFE010000245.1:0-12892 GCF_042801945.1 Kitasatospora sp. NPDC057542 | reverse complement strand
GCGACGGGACCGCCCCGGAAGCCTTGCGATGGCCGGCGGCCGGGGGCGGTGGTGCGTCCGCCCCCGTGCACGGCCCGGCATCCGGACTCCGCTCAGGCGGTGGTCTCGGTGCCCCTGACGTAGCTGATCAGGCTGAAGCAGCTGCCGTCGGAGGCCTCGCTCAGGACCTTCATCGACTGGAGGTCCAGGATGTTGGCGGCGTGCGCCTCGACCTCCGGGGTCTCCTCGCCGTTCTCGCCGACGTTCTGCTGCTCCATGTTCTCGGCCATGGTCGAACTCCCTTCCGCATGGGGGTGGTCAGGGCTCCGGCGAGCGGCTGCCCGCCGTTGCCCACCATGCTGCGGAGGGCCGGCTGCGCCCGGCTTCGGGGCCGGTTGGGGGCCGGTATGTCCGCAGGCCGGCGCGGCTGCGCCAGCCTGCGGGGCCCCTGGCCGGCCCTCCCGGGAGGCCCCCTCGCCCGCTCCACCTGCGGCCATACCGTTCGCCGGGTGTTCTCCGACCGGGCCCGAAGCCGTGGCCGCAACCCTGGCCCGGAACGCCCGCGCACACCCGTTCCGCTCCGCCGCGCACGCCCGCACAGCGAAGGACGACCGAAGGACGGCCACCATGCCCTGCCCACTCTGCGCCCAGCTCGTCGGCACCAACGACCAGTTCTGCCCCTCCTGCGGCGCCCCCCGCAGCGCCGCCCTCGACCTGGCCGCCGAGGAGCGCAAGCTGGTCACGGTGGTCTTCTGCGACCTGGTCGACTCCACCGCCCTGTCCGGCGCGCTCGACCCGGAGACCCTACGCGAGGTGATCCTGCGCTACTTCGAGCGGATGCACCGCCGGATCGAGGCGCACGGCGGCACCCTGGAGAAGTTCATCGGGGACGCCGTGATGGCCGTCTTCGGCGTCCCGGTGATCCGCGAGGACGACGCCCACCGGGCGCTGGCCGCCGCGCTCGCCATGCTGGAGGACCTGGAGGACCTCAACACCGAGCTGGACGCCACCCTCGGGGTCCGCCTGGACGTCCGGATCGGCGTCAACACCGGCCAGGTGGTGGCGGGTTCGGACGCCTCCGCGCGCCAGGCGCTGATCTCCGGCGAGACCGTGAACATCGCCGCCCGGCTGCAGACCCAGGCCGCGCCCGGCCAGGTGCTGATCGGCCCGCAGACGTTGCGCGCGGCCGGCCCGGCCGCCCAGGTGGACGAGGTCGGCCCGCTGCACCTCAAGGGCAAGGCCGAACCGGTCACCGCCTACCGCCTGCTCGGCCTGGACGAGGACGACCCGGAGCTGCTGCGCCGCTTCGACGTCCCGCTGGTCGGCCGGGAGCGCGAACTGGCCCAGCTGGACGCCGCGTTGGCCCGGGTGGCGGGCGGCCAAGGGGCCGAGCTGCTGCTGGTGGCCGGCGAGGCGGGCATCGGCAAGACCCGGCTGGTGCGTGAGTGGCGCGAGCGGGTCGGCCGGCGCACCGCGCGCTGCGGCACCGCCCGCTGCCGCAGCTTCGGCGAGCAGGGCGTGCTGGCGCCGCTCGCCGAGGCGGTCCGGACCCTGCTGGACGAGCCCGAGGGCGCCGCCCCCGCCGAGGCGCTGGCCCGGCTGGACGAGGCGACGGCGCCGGGCCTCGACGCCCGCCGCTCGCTGGAGCTGCTGGCCGCGATCCTGCGCGGCCGCACCGTCGAACGCCCGGCCGTCCTGGTCCTGGACGACTGCCAGTGGGCCGGCCCGGTGCTGCTGGACGCCGCCGAGCGGCTGACGGCCGAACTCGGCGCCGCCCCCGTGCTGCTGCTCTGCCTGGCCCGCCCCGAGCTCCCGGCGGCCCGCCCGGGGCTGCCGACGCTGCCGGTCGGCGGCCTGTCCTGGGACGAATCCGCCCTGCTGGCCGCCCAGTTGACCGAGCTGAGCGCCCACCAGGACGCGGTGCCCACCCGGCTGCTGGAGCGCGCCGAGGGCAACCCGCTGCACCTGGAGGAGCTGCTGGCGGCCCTCACCGAGGCCGACGGCCCCGCCCTGGCCGACGAACTGCCGCCCACCGGACGGGCGTTGCTCAGCGCCCAGATCGACGGGCTGGAGCGCGACGAGCGTGCCACCCTCGACCTCGCCGCCGTCCTCGGCCGCGCCTTCACCGCCGCCGAACTCGCCGAACTCGCCCACGGCGGCAGCGACCAGGACGCCTTCGCGGACCCGGAGGACGACGTCTTCACCGGCCCGATCGACGGCCTGCCGGCCGACCCGTCCGCCGGGGGCGACGACACCCCGCCGCGGCTGCACGCCGCGCTGGCCCGGCTGGCCGAGCTGCGGCTGGTCGAACCGACCGGCACCGGCTACCGGTTCAGCAGCGGTCTGGTCCAGGAGTCGGTCTACCAGTCGATGTCCAAGCGGGCCCGCGCCGAACGCCACGAACGCGCCGCCGGCCTGCCGGCCGTCCGCTCCACCGGGGACGCCACCGTCGGCGGCCACCTGGAGCGCGCCCACCGCTACCGGCTCGAACTCGGCCTGCTGGACACCCGCACCGACGTGCTGCGCACCCGCGCGGCCGCCGCCCTCGGCGCCGCAGGGGCCGGCGCGCTGGCCCGCGCCGACCTGCCCGCCGCCACCGACCTGCTGGAGCGCGCCGTCCGGCTGCACTACCCGGGCGAGCGCGCCGCCGGCCCCGCGCTGCGCCGCCTCGGCGAGGCCAGGCTTGCGCTCGGCCGCGCCGAGGAGGCGATGCCCGTCCTCGCCCAGGTGCGGGACGCGGCCGCCGACCCGCTGGACGCCGCGCACGCCCGGCTCACCCTGGCCGCCCGGGGCCTGCCGCCCGGCCAGGACCAGCCCGCCGCGACCGCCCGCGCCGTGCTGCCGCTGTTCACCGACAACGGGGACGACCTCGGCCGGGCCCGGGCCGGGCTGCGGCTGGCCGAGGAGCACCTGCTGGCCGGCCGGCACACCGAGGCCGAGCAGCTGCTGGACCAGGCGCTCGACCAGGTCTCCCGCACCGACGCCGAGCTGGACCGGGCCGCCGTGCTGGCCGCACTGGCCGCCTCGTTGCTGGCCGGCCCCGAGCCCGTCCCGAACGCGACCTTCCGGCTGCGCGCCCTGCTCGCCGAGCACGGCACCGGCCGGCGGACCGTCCGGGTCGCGCTGAACGGCCCGCTGGCCGTGCTGCTGGCACTGCGCGACCGCCCCGAGGAGGCCGAGCTGCTGCTCGCCGAGGCGAACGGCCTGGCCGGGGAGCTGTCGCTGGCCGAGGCGATGGTCGCGCTGCCCGCGCTGACCGCCCAGGCGGCGGCCGCGCTCGGGCAGAGCGGCCAGGCGCTGGACCTGCTCGCCGACGCCGCCGAGATCGCCCGTCACCAGGGCAGCGCCGCCCCGCTGCCGCGCCTCGCCCTGACCACCGCCCGGGTCCTGCTGGACACCGACCGCCCGGCCCAGGCCGCCCGCCACCTGGAGGGCGCGGACGCCGTCGCCCCGCTGCCCCCGGTGCTCGCGGTCGAGCTGGACGCGCTGCGCGGCCGGCTCGCCGCAGCCCGGGGCGAGGCCGCACCGGCGCTGGACCTGACCGCCGCCGCCCTGGCCGCCGCCGAGGCCACCGAGTCGCTGCTGCTCCAGGCGCTGACCGCGCTGGACCGGGCGCACGCCCTGCTGCTGCTCGACCGCCCCGCCGAGGCCGCGGTGGCGGCCGCCACCGCCCGGGACCGGTTCGCCGCCAAGGGCCACCTGCCGGGCGTGCGGCGCGCCGAACGGCTCGGGGGTACCCGGTGAGCGGCCGGGCCGGCCTCACCTGGAGCCTGCGCGACCGCACCCCCGCCGAGCTCCCGGTGCTCGCCGACCACCCCGCGGACGGCAGCGACGGCACCGGCAAGGGCGTGCGGGTCTGCGTGGTCGACTCCGGGGTCGAGCCCGACCACCCACTGGTCGGGCCCCTGCAGGGCTCCTGGGCGGTGGTCAAGGACCCGGTCACCCGGGAGCTCGCCGTCCGCCCCGACACCGCCGGCGACACCTGCGGGCACGGCACCGCCTGCGCGGGCATCATCCGCCGCACCGCCCCGGACTGCGAGCTCTACAGCGTCCGGGTCCTCGGCGAGCGCTTCACCGGCACCGGCGACATGCTGATCGCCGGTCTGCGCTGGGCCGTCGGGCAGGGCTTCGACGTGGTCAACCTCAGCCTCTCCACCACCCGGGCCCGCTTCCTGGAGGAGCTGCACGCGATCGCCGACGACGCCTTCTTCGCCCGCACCGCGATCGTCGCCTCCGCCCACAACACCCCGGTGGAGAGCTACCCGTGGCGGTTCTCCTCGGTCATCTCGGTGGGCAGCCACCAGGAGGACGATCCGGAGCTGCACCTGTACAACCCGGCGCCCCCGGTGGAGTTCTTCGCCCCCGGCCAGAACGTCCGGGTGCCCTGGCTCGGCGGCGCCACCATCCGCACCACCGGCAACAGCTTCGCGACCCCGTACGTGGCCGGGCTCTGTGCCCGCATCCTGTCCCGGCGGCCGCGGCTGACGACCTTCCAGCTGAAGAGCGCGCTCTACCTCACCGCGGCCAACGTCCAGGTCCCTTCCACCCCCACCCCGGAGGCGCCCGATGACCCTCAGCACTGACCCCGCCGTCGATCCACTGGCCCGCGAGCTGCTCCAGTCCGTGGTGGACGTCGCCCGGGCGATCTTCGACGCCCAGGCCGGCTCGGTGTGCCTGCTCGACGAGGAGGCCGGGGATCTGGTCTTCCAGGCCGTGTCCGGGCGCGGCGAGGAGTCGCTGGTGGGCCGCCGGTTCCCGGCCGGCCGGGGGATCGCCGGCTGGGTGGCCGCCTCGGGCGAACCGATGGTGGTGGACGACCTGGGCGCCAATCGCACCTTCGACCGGGACTTCGCCGAGTCCACCGCGTACGTCCCGACGGCCCTGATGGCCGCGCCGCTCACCCACGGCAGCCGGGTGCTCGGCGTCCTGGAGGTGCTGGACCCGGCCCCACGGGCCCGCGCCGGCCTGCCCGAGCTGGACCTGCTGGCCATGTTCGCCCGCCAGGCCGCCGCCGCCCTGCGGGTGATCGCCGAGCGTTCCCCCGCCCCGGAGCCGGTCCCGGACCGGGCCGCCGCCCTCGGCCTGCTCGCCGACCTGGAGGAGCTGCTGCGCCGTCAGCCCTGAGCGTCCAGCCTGGCGATCTGCCCGCGCTCCAGCGCGGCGTACACCGTGCCGTCCGGGGCGACGGCGATGCCGTGCGGCTCGGCGCCCTCGCCCGGGACCGGGTGGCCGTCGAGCCGCCCGTCCGGGGTGAGCACCCCGATCCGGCCGGCGCCCCACTCGGTGAACCAGAGCCGGCCGTCCGGCCCGGCCGCGATCGCGTGCGGCCTGGCCGAGCGGTCGGCCAGCGGGTACTCCGCCACCTTCCCGTCCACGGTGATCCGCCCGACCAGCCCGCCGCCGATGCCGACGTACCAGAGCGCGCCGTCCGCCCCGGCGGTGATCCCGACCGGCGCGGTGCCCTCGGTGGGCAGCCGGTGGACGGTCACCTCGCCGTCCGTACCGACCCTCGCCACCGCGTCCGCCTGGTTGAGCGTGCACCACAGCGCGCCGTCGGGGCCCGCGGTGATCAGCGACGGGAAGGCCCCGGCGATCGGCAGCGGATACTCCGTCACCCGGCCGTCGACGGTGATCCGCCCGACCCGGTTCGCGTTCAACTCGGTGAACCAGAGTGCACCGTCCGGCCCGGCCGCGATCCCGTACGGCCCGGCGTTCTCCGTCGGCAGCCCGAACGAGCCCGCCTCCCCGCCGGCCGTGATCCGCCCGATCCGGTGGTCCCGCATCCGGCTGAACCACAGCGCCCCGTCCGGCCCCGCCGCGATCACCGCCGGCCCGCACTCCGGAGCACCGAGGTCATGGCGTTCCACCGGCCCGTCCGGGCCCAGCCGCCCGACCTCCCCGCTGTGCACCAGCGTGAACCAGACACCCCCGTCGGGCCCCACGGTCACCCCGTACGGCCCGGCCCCCGCCTCGGCGACCTCGATCAGTTCCATGCGACCCCTCCCAGGCACTATCGCGACTTGCGTCGCTTTAGCGATCCTCGCATGCCGCCCCCACCCCGGCAACCCGGTTCGGCGTCATGACACCGCCTCTCCCCGGTGCCCCCGCCCGCGCTCCGGACCGCCCGGACCGCCGAGCCCGTCCTACTCCCCCGCCTCCGTCGCCCGCCCCGGGTCACCGCGCAGGACGGAGATGACGCCCATTCCGGCGGCGCAGACCGGGACGGCGAGCAGGGCGCCGATGATCCCGGCGATCCCGGCGCCGGCCACCACGGCGACCATGATGGTGGCCGGATGCAACTCGACCGTCCGGCTCTGGATGACCGGCTGGAGGATGTTTCCCTCGATCATCTGCACTGCGAGCACCACGCCGAGGGCCCACAGGCCGGTGCCGAGGCCACCGTCGGCGAGGGCCACCAGGACGGCCGCCGAGCCGGACAGGAAGGCGCCGACGAACGGGATGTACGCGCCCATGAAGACCAGTGCGCCCAGCCCGGGCGCGCCCGGCACCCCGAGGGCGAGCAGGCCGATGGTGATGAAGCCCGCGTCGATCAGGGCGATCAGGGTGGTGCCGCGCATGTACCCGGCCATCGCGTCGAAGGCCCGCTCGGCACAGGCGATCACGGTCGTGGCGCTGCGCTCGGACAGGTAGGAGCGGATGGCGTCGCCGGTACGGTGGCCGTCCCGGAGGAAGAAGAACACCAGGGCGAGCGCCAGCACCCCGCCGGTGACCAGCTGGGTGAGCAGGCCGAGCCCCGAGAGCACACCGTTGGTGAGGGCGGAGACCAGCGAATTGGTCTCGCCCTTGGCGTTGCTCAGCGCGTGCTCGATCTTCGCCCCGAACGGGCCGAGCCAGACGGACAACCGCCGCCCGGCCTCCGGGAGCGAGGCGGCGATCTGCGGGGCGCTGTGCACCAGGGAGTTGACCAGCAGGGAGATCACCCCGCCGACCGCGGCGACCAGCACCGTGCAGGTCAGCCCGGCGGCCAGGCCCCGTCCGACGCCCCGGCGCACCAGCCAGGGCACCACCGGGTAGAGCAGCGAGGACCCGAGCAGCGCCAGGACGAACGGCACGGTCGCGGCCCGCAGTTCGACCAGCGCGAAGACCACCAGCGAGGCGACGGCGATCAGCAGGATCACCGCCACCGACCAGGCCGCCGCCTGCCGCAGCCCGGGCGGCAGCATCAGGTACGGCCTGCGCCGGTCCGACTGCCGTTGCTCGCCGGGCGCGCGCTCCACGGACACGGCCACCTCCGCCGGGGGTCGTCGATGATTCCGAACCGCCCCAGCTCAACAGAGGTTCCGACGGGCCGCCCGCCGGATCGACCGCGAGCACCCGAACGAGCTACTCGGGCGCCTCGAACCGCACCGCGCCTTCGTCACCTGCCCCCGCGAAGGCCAGCACCCGCTCCGCCTCGGCCTCCGCCGCCTGTCGGTCGGCCCGGCACAGCGGCACGAACGGGACGACGGCCACCTCCCGCCCGCCGGTCAGCCGCCAGGTCCCGGCGACCAGCCCGTCCACCAGCAGCGTCCCGTGCACGATGCCGTTCTGGGTCATCACCCGGCCCCGGTGCTCCTCGGGCAGCACCCGGGTGCGGTCCGCGTGCGAGAGGAGCAGGTTGTCGAACGGGGCGACCAGCCGTACCGGCGCCGGGGTGTCCGCGTCCGGACGGGGTGCCTCGGGCAGGTCGTACAGCTGCCGGCCCTGCTCGTCCCGCAGGGCCAGCAGCCGCGGTGCGAGCCGCCGCAGCACCGGGGCGAGGCCCGCCAGGCCGCACCACTTGCGGAGGTCCGCCGCGGAGGCCGGGCCGAAGGCGGCGAGGTAGCGCAGCACCAGGTCGTCCGGGCTGGGCGAGGGGTCGAGCGGGCGGCCGAGCCAGGCCTCGGCGGTGGTGTGGGCGGCCGGGCCGCCGCGTCCCCACAGCCCGCGCGGCGGGACCTGCACCAGCGGCAGCCGGCAGCGGGCGGCCTGGGCGAGGGCGGCCGGGTCGCGGTCCGGGAGGCCGGCGGCGAGCAGCGCACCGAGCTGCTGGAAGGTGCGCGGCTCCTCCTCCACCAGGGTGCGGGCCTCGGCGGCGAGCGCGTCCAGGTCCAGCCCGGTGAGCCGCTTGCCGTAGGTGGTCCGCAGTGCCTGGTCCAGCATCGGCTGGAGCAGCGGGCGCAGCGTCAGGCAGTCGTCGGCGGTGACCAGGTGGATGGTGCCGCGCTGGAGGGCGATCCGGACCACCGTCCGCTGCTCGATCAGCGCGCTCAGCTGCTCGGGCGCGAAGCCGTCGAGCCGGGCGAGCAGGCCGAGGTAGGGCGGCTGGGGTGCGGCCTGGGCCTGGAGCCCGCCGAGGTGGTGGATCAGCGCGGCGGGTGCCAGGTCGGTGCGGGCGAGCAGGTGCTGACGGGCCAGCAGGGCCCGGCCGAGCGCCCGCTGCCCGAGGGCCGGTCCCGGTGCGGGCACGCTCACCGGCGGCCGTCCAGCACCGAGCGCAGGACGCCGACCCGGTTGGAGGTGATGGAGGCGACCCCGGTGTCGCGCAGCCGGCGCATGGTGCGGCGCAGGTCGGCGGTCCAGGTGGAGACGGCGAGCCCTTCGTCCGCCGCGGCGGCGGTGAACTCGGTGGTGACCAGGCCGAACGGCGGGTTGAGGTAGCGCGGGCGCAGGTCGTCCAGCAGGGCGCGCACGGGCATCCGGGGCTGCTTCCAGGTGAGCGCGATCTCGGCGTCCGGGCTCAGCTCGCGCACCGCGAGCATGGCGCCGACGGGGCCGCAGAAGGCGACCGCCCGTTCGGCGTCGAGCCCGGTGACCACCGACCAGGTGGCGGCGGCCGGCCCGGGGTCGTCCAGGTCGATCAGCAGCCGGCGGCCCTCGACGGCGGCCACCGCCTTGACCGCCTCGGCCAGGGTGGGGACGGCGAGCGGGCCCCGTCGCAGTTCCTCCAGCTGTTCGGCGGTGACCCGGTCGATCGGGCGCGGATCGCCCCAGAGCCGCTCCAGGGTGTGGTCGTGCAGCAGGACGGGCACCCGGTCGCGGGTGAGCTGGACATCCACCTCGACGGCGTCGGCCCCGGCGGCCAGCGCGGACTCGACGGAGGGCAGGGTGTTCTCGCGGAAGCGGTACGGGTCACCGCGGTGGGCGACGGCGAGCGGCTTGGCGACGGCGTTCATCGGATCCTTCCGGCGAGCCAGGGGGTGAGGCTGTGGACGCCGATGCCCTCGCGGTAGCCCGGCTCCCCCGGGACGGTGACGATCAGCGTGGTGGACGGTGGGAAGGTGCGCGCCTTGACGTGCACGAGGTCGGACCAGACGGCGTTCAGGAAACCGGGGACGCGGTCGCGATCGACGTCGAAGGCGATGCCCTCGACGGTCACGGTGACCTCGTCGTGGGTGAACAGCCGGACGGTGACGGCGGGGCGGCCGCCGAACTCCAGCAGCGCCTCGTGCGGGATGGCGTCCGGTCCCCCGTCCGGATCACCCGGGCCGCCCGGGCCGACCAGCCCGGCGAAGGTCCGGTCGCGGCCGATGTCGTGCTGGGCCCGGACGGTGCGGCCGTGCCGGCCGGCCACGGCCTCGATCGCGAGCACGGCGCTCTGGGTGGTCGGCAGGTGCGGCGGTGGCATTCGGGCCTCTCGTTCGGTTCCGCTTCGTTCCGGGTCGTCCGGCGTCGTTCCGGTCGTTCCGGGCCGCTCGGGGGCTCGTCTCGTTCCGGGTCGCTCGGGGATTCGCCGGTGGGGCGTCAGCGCCGCTCGATCATCACATTGGTGGACTTGATGACCGCCGTGGCAGGTGCACCGGGGACCAGGTTCAGCTCCTCCGCCGACTCCCGGCTGATCAGCGACACCACCCGGAAGGGCCCGGCCTGGATCTCCACCTGCGCGGCCACGTCACCGAGCACCACGCCGGTGACGATCCCCGGGAAGCGGTTGCGGGCCGAGGACGGCCGGCCCTCCGCCTCGGCGTTCTCCGGCCGGGCCAGCTCCCGGGCGAAGGCGGCGAGCTCGGCACCCGGGATGATCCGGTGCCCGTGCTCGTCCCGCACGGCGGCGACCCGCCCGGCGTCCACCCAGCGCCGCATGGTGTCGGCGCTGACGCCGAGCAGCGCCGCGGCCTCGCCGATGCGGTACGGGTTGGCCGGCACCTCGGGCTGGCCCATGTGCGTCTCCTGACGGTGGTTCGAGATTGACGGTGGTTCGAGATCCGGAGGCAGGCGCCCCCTTGCGCCATCCTGCCGTACCGGCGGCCCGGGTGAGGACCCGAGGGCTGCCGCCACGGCCCGCCGCCGCTACGGCTCGCCGAAGAGGTCGCGCCGTACCGCGTCCCCGGCGGTGAGCACCGCCCCGTTGAGCACCGCGCCGCCGCCCGCCGTACCGGCCCGCACCTCGGTGCTCAACGGGGACAGCCGGGCCAGCCGCCGCTCGACCCGGCCGGCCAGCTCGGGCCCGCCGGCCCGGCCGATCTCGCCGCCGAGCACCACGCAGCCGGGGTCCAGCACCACGCAGACGCCCGCCGCGCCGATCGCGATCCGCTCGGCCAGCTCGTCCAGGAAGGCCTCGCCCGCCGCGCCGGCCGCCAGGGCGGCCCGTACGGCGGCCTCGGCGGCGGCGGCGTGCCCCGCCGGGTCGGCAGGCAGCCCGTGGACGCGGGCCAGCGCGCAGATCGCGGCGCTGCCGACCAGGCCGTGGAAGCCGCCCTCGCAGCTGTCGGCACTGGGCAGGCCGACGGTGCCGGGGACGGGCAGGAAGCAGATCTCGCCGGTGCCGCCGGAGAAGCCCCGACGCAGCCGCCCGTCCAGGATCACGGCGGCGCCGACGCTGTGGCCCAGCCAGAGCAGCACGAAGGTGTCGCGGTCGCGCGCGGCGCCGACCCGGTACTCGGCCCGCCCGGCCAGGTTGACCTCGTTCTCCAGGATCACCTCGGTGCCGGGCAGCTGCCGCAGCGCGGCGAGGAGTTCGGCGTGCCAGCCGGGGAGCTTGCCGGTGCTCTGCAGCCTCCCGGTGGCCGGGTCGACCAGCCCGGGGGCGCCGACCGCGACGGTGTGCAGCCGCTCGACGCCGGCGCCGCGCGCGGCCTCCAGCAGGGTGGCCACGATCGCCCCGGCGGTGTCCGGCCCGCCGTCGCCCTCGACCGGGACCTCGGCGACGGCGAGGCTGCGCCCGGCCAGGTCGGCGACGACCAGGCTGACGCCGCCGGAGCGGACGTCGAAGGCGGCGAGGTGGGCCCGGGAGGCGACCAGTGCGTAGAGCCGGGCGTTGGGGCCGCGCCGCTGTTCGCCGCGCTCGCCGACGACGGCCACCAGGCCGGTGCGCTGGAGGCGTTCGAGCAGGTCGGCGACGGTCGGCCGGGACAGGCCGGTGAGGTCGCGCAGCTCGGTCGCGGTCAGGGGGCCCTGTTCGAGCAGGAGGTTGAGCGCCAGCCGGTCGTTGATCGCCCGGGCGGTGCTCGGCGTGGCCGTACGCGCGGTGGTCATGGCAGCTCATCCTTCCAGAGTGTTTCTATCAGGGTCCCTTCCTGATAATTTATCGAACCGTCCGGACAGCCAGCCGGTCGGCCCGTCCGTCGGACGGCCGTCCCCGCCGCGCGGGCCGGACGCACCACCTGCTGCTTGACTGCCGACAGGGCCACCCACAGGGCACGTCGCGCCCACCGCGCGACCGGGAGGGAACACCCCATGAGCGGAACCACCGCACCACCACCGCCGCAGCCGCTGACCGCACCGCGCCGGGCCCGGGCGAGCATCGCCCTGGTCTTCTGCGTGCACGGGGCCGTCAGCGGCAGCTTCGTCACCCGCATCCCGTGGATCCAGGACCGCCTCCACCTCTCCGCCGGCCAGCTCGGCCTGGCCCTGGTCATGCCCGCCATCGGCTCCTCCCTCACCATGCCGCTGGCCGGCCGCTTCGTGCACCGCTACGGCGGCCGGGCCGCGGTGCGCGGGCTGATCTCGCTCTGGTGCCTGGCCCTCGCGCTGCCCGCGCTCGCCCCCTCGCTGCCGGTGCTGTGCGCGGCACTGCTGGTGTACGGCGCCACGGCCGGGATGGCGGACGTCGCGATGAACGCCCAGGGCGTGGAGATCGAGGAGCGGCTCGGCCGCTCGATCATGTCCGGCCTGCACGGGATGTGGAGCGCGGGCGGCCTGCTGGCCTCCGCCTTCGGCATCCTCGCCGCCCACCTGGACCTCGACGCCCGGCTCCAGCTGGCCGTCACCGCGCTCGTCCTGCTCGCGCTCGCCCAGCCCGTCTGCCGCGGACTGCCCGACATCCGGGCACACGAGGGCGCGGAGGAGCCGCCACGGTTCGCACTTCCGCCGCGCAGCTCGCTGGTGATCGGGCTGGTCGGCTTCTGCGCGGTCTTCGCCGAGGGCGCCTCGATGGACTGGAGCGGCGTCTACCTGCGGGACGTCACCGGCGCCTCGGCCACCGTCGCCGCCGCCTCGTACACCGCCTTCTCGCTCACCATGGCGGTCAGCCGGCTCGCCGGGGACGCGGCGATCCGCCGCCTCGGCGCCGTCCGCACCACCCGCGTCGGCGGCGCCGTCGCCACCGTCGGCGGCCTGCTGGTGGTCGCCGCCGACAGCCCGGCGCAGGCCATCCCCGGATTCGCCCTCATCGGCGTCGGCATCGCGGTGATCGTCCCGCTCGCCTTCGCCGCGGCGGGCCGGATCGGCACCAACCCCAGCCAGGCCATCGCGGGCGTCGCCACCGTCACCTACACCTCCGGACTGATCGCCCCCGCGGTCATCGGCGCCCTCGCCCAGGCCACCTCGCTGACCGTCTCCTTCGGACTGGTCACCGCACTCGCCTTCGCCCTGCTGCTGAGCGCCGGGGCGCTGCGGCTGACCGAACGGAATTCCGGCGGCGAAAACGTGACCACAACGTCACCGGAAAAGCCTTCCGGAAAAGATCTCTCCACGATATGATGCTGAATTCCTG
>NZ_JBHVFE010000244.1:0-12895 GCF_042801945.1 Kitasatospora sp. NPDC057542 | reverse complement strand
CTCCCACCGGGCCGCCGTCACGAGCAGCGGGTCAGTCGCCGCAGCAGGCCCCGCCGGCCGGCGCGGCGAGCGGCAGCTCGGCCGGGGCGCCGATCTTCGGCAGGCCGAGCATCACGCCGGCCGGCTTGGCCGCGGGCGCGGCCTGGCGCTTCTCCCAGGCGTCGCCGGCCCGGGTGCGGCGCACCGCGAGCGCCGGGCCCTCGGCGAGCAGGTGGTGCGGGGCGGCGTAGGTGATCTCGACGGTCACCATGTCGCCGGGGCGCACCGGCTCGGCGGGCCGGCTGAAGTGCACCAGCCGGTTGTCGGGGGCGCGGCCGGAGAGCCGGTCGGTCTTGTCGTCCTTCTTGCCCTCGCCCTCGGCGACCAGGATCTCCAGGGTGCGGCCGACCTGCTTCTTGTTCTCCTCCCAGGAGATCTCCTCCTGGAGGGCGATCAGCCGGTCGTAGCGGGCCTGCACGACGGCCTTCGGCACCTGGTCCTCCATCTCGGCGGCCGGGGTGCCGGGGCGCTTGGAGTACTGGAAGGTGAAGGCGTTGGTGAAGCGGGCCTCGCGGACGACGTGCATCGTCTCCTCGAAGTCCTCCTCGGTCTCGCCGGGGAAGCCCACGATGATGTCGGTGGAGATGGCCGCGTCCGGCATCGCCTCGCGGACCTTCCGGATGATCCCGAGGAAACGCTCCTGCCGGTAGGAGCGGCGCATCGCCTTGAGGACGCGGTCCGAGCCGGACTGCAGCGGCATGTGCAGCTGGTGCATCACGTTCGGGGTCTCGGCCATCGCGGCGATCACGTCGTCGGTGAAGTCGCGCGGGTGCGGCGAGGTGAAGCGGATCCGCTCCAGGCCCTCGATCTGGCCGGCGGCGCGCAGCAGCTTGGAGAAGGCCTCGCGGTCGCCCAGGTCGGAGCCGTAGGCGTTGACGTTCTGGCCGAGCAGGGTCACCTCGATGACGCCCTCGTCCACCAGCGCCTCGATCTCGGCGAGGACGTCGCCGGGGCGGCGGTCCTCCTCCTTGCCGCGCAGGGCGGGGACGATGCAGAAGGTGCAGGTGTTGTTGCAGCCGACCGAGATGGCGACCCAGGCGGCGTAGGCGGACTCGCGGCGGGTCGGCAGGGTGGAGGGGAAGGTCTCCAGCGACTCCAGGATCTCGACCTGGGCCTTGCGCTCGACCGCGGCCCGCTCCAGCAGCGCCGGCAGGTGGCCGATGTTGTGGGTGCCGAAGACCACGTCGACCCAGGGGGCGCGCTTGACGATGGTCTCGCGGTCCTTCTGGGCCAGGCAGCCGCCGACGGCGATCTGCATGCCCTTGTGGCGGGTCTTGACCGGCGCGAGCTGTCCGAGGTTGCCGTACAGCTTGTTGTCGGCGTTCTCGCGCACCGCGCAGGTGTTGAACACCACCAGGTCCGGGTCGCCCTCGGGCCCGGCCTTGACGTACCCCGCGTCCTCCAGCAGGCCGGACAGCCGCTCGGAGTCGTGGACGTTCATCTGACAGCCGTGCGTGACGACCTTGTAGCTCTTCAATCCGCTCTCACCGCTCACCAGACCAGGGTACGGGCAGCGGCGAAGCGCTTTTCCCGGAGCTTCCACCACCCGTTCACTCCCGTTCGGCCGGAGCGCCTGGCAGTATCCCTGCATGGCCCCCACCACCCCGTCCCGTCTCGGCGCCGCCGTCCGCACCGCGGCGCGCAGCCCTTTGTGGCGGACGGTGCTGGTGGTGGTACTGCTGGTGGCCGGGTTCGGCGGCTGGTGGCTGTCGGCGGGCCGCTCCCCCGGGTACCCGCGCGGCGAGGTCCGCTTCGCCACCGGGGTGCAGCGCGGCGTCTACGACCGGTACGGGCAGCTGCTCCAGGCCCACGTCTCCCGGGCGATGCCGGGCGTGCGGCTGGCCCTGGACAACTCCGAGGGCTCGATAGACAACCTCACCCGGGTGATCACCGGCCGGGACACCTTCGCGATAGCCACCGCCGACGCGGTCGCCGACTACCAGGGCCCCGGCAAGGAGAAGCTGCGGGCGATCGCCCGGCTGTACGACGACTACCTGCAGCTGATCGTCCCGGCCTCCTCCCCGGTGCACCGCACCGCCGACCTCAAGGGCCTGCGGGTCGGCGTCGGGCTGCCGCAGTCCGGGGTGAACCTGGTGACCAAGCGGCTGCTGGCCGCCGCCGGGCTGGACCCGGACCGCGACATAGTCCCGGTGCCGAAGGGGGTCGGCGAGGCCGCCGACGACCTGCGCGCTGGCCGGCTGGACGCCTTCTTCTGGTCCGGCGGCCTGCCCACCAACGCGCTCACCGACCTCTCCGAACACGTCCGGATCCGGGTCGTGCCGCTGAGCGACCTCTCCGAGGCCCTGCACAAGGCCGAGGGCGGCGGCACCGACGCCTACCGGGCGGCCACCATGCCCAAGGGCACGTACCCGAACGCCGATCCCAAGGACGCCGTCGCCACGGTGGCCGTGCCCAACCTGCTGATCACCCGGGACGACGCGGACCCGGGCCTGGTCGAGGGCATGACCCGCGCGGTGATCGACAGCCGGGACCAGATCGGCGCCCAGGTGCACGCGGCCCAGCTGGTCGACCTGCGCACCGCCGTCTACACCGACCCGCTCCCGCTGCACACCGGCGCGGCGCGCTACTACCGCTCGGTGAAGCCGTAGGACGTGGCCGGCGGGCCGCCGCCCCGCCGGGTGAGCCGCACCAGGTCCGCAGCCGCCCCCGGTGAGCCGCGGGGGCGGGGCCTGCGCCCCGCCCGGCAGCCGTCACTTCTCCGGCCGCGGCACCGCCAGCGTCACCGCGAGCCCGGTCGGCTTGACCGGCGCGAAGCCGAGCGAGCCGCCGCCGGCCGCCAGCAGGGTGCGCGCGATGGACAGCCCGAGCCCCGAGCCGTCCACGTTCTGGTGCCGCGGGCTGCGCCAGAACCGGTCCCCGGCCCGGGACAGCTCGTCCTCGGTGAGGCCGGGCCCGGCGTCGGTGACGGTCACCGCGACCTCGTCCCGGCGCACCGCGACCCGCACCCGCACCTCGCTGCCGGCCGGGCTGAACTTGAGCGCGTTGTCCACCACGGCGTCCAGGGCCGAGCCGAAGCCGATCGGATCGGCCATCCCGATCGCCAGTGCCGGGCCGTCCCAGCGCAGCCCGATCCCGCGCTGCTCGGCCACCGGCCGCCAGGCGTCCACCCGGGCCAGGGTGAGTTCGGCGAGGTCGGTGCGCTCCGGTTCGGGGCGGGCGTGCTCGGCGGTGGCCAGCCCGAGCAGGTCGTCCAGCACCCGGGCCAGCCGGGCGCCCTCCTCCCGGACGCCGCTGAGCTCCTCCTCGTGGCCCTCGGGCAGTTCCAGGCCGAGCAACTCGACCCGCAGCAGCAGCGCCGACAGCGGGTTGCGCAGCTGGTGCGAGGCGTCGGCGACGAAGGCCTTCTGCTGGTCCATGGCGAGCACCACGTGGTCCGCCATCTCGTTGAACGAGCGGGCCAGCCGCTGGAGTTCGGGCGGTCCGCCGCCGGGGGCGACCCTGGCGGCCATCCGCCCGGTGGCGATGTCGTGGGTGGCCCGGTCCAGGGTGCGCACCGGGCGCAGCACCCACTCGGTGAGCCGGACGGCGAGCAGCACGGCGACGATCATCGCGGCGGCCTCACCCCCGCCGATCACCAGCCACTTGTGCAGCACCCGGGTGCGCAGCGCCTCGGTCGGGGACTCGCTCAGCACCACCGCGACCACGTCGCCGTCGCGCACCACCGGGGCGGCGACGATGATCGTCCGGTCCGGCGTCCACGGCCAGACCTGCGGCGGGTCGTGGCTGCGCCGCCCGTCCAGCGCCTCCTGGAAGGCCTGGGCTCCCCAGCCGCCGGAGGGCACCCGCCAGTCGTCCGGGGCTGCGGCGATCGGCACGCCGTCGCGCTGGAAGATGCCCAGGCGCACGCCGTACAGGTCGTGGTAGCGGCGGACCTCGGCGTCGATCGCGCGCTGCCGGCTGAGGTCGCCCGGGGCGGGTTCCGGTTCGCCCTTGCGCGCCGAGTCGGCGGCGCCGGAGGTGGGCAGGTCCTGGGCGAGGCGGGCGGCGTCGTCGAGCCGGTCGACGACCACCTTGGTCTGCTCGGCCGCCGCGACCGCCGCCGCGAGCGGCAGCCCCAGGGCGGCCAGGACGCAGAGCATGAGGGCGATCAGGATGCCGAGGAGGCGGGTGCGCACGTGCGGTCAGTGCTCCGCGGGGGCGGGCGGGGCGGGTTCGGCCGCGGCAGGCGTCGGACGGTCGGGGATCAGCCGATAGCCGACCCCGCGCACGGCCTCGACCAGGCCGGGCAGCGCCAGCTTGTTGCGCAGCGAGCCGATGTGCACCTCCAGGGTGCGCCCGTTGCCCTCCCAGCCGCTGCGCCAGACCTCGCTGAAGATCTGCTCGCGCCGGTAGACCACGCCCGGGCTCTGGGCGAGCAGTGCGAGCAGGTCGAACTCCTTGCGGGTGAGCGGCACGTCGCGGCCGTCCACGCTGACCCGGCGGCGCTCCCGGTCGATCCGGATGCCGCGGGACTCCAGCGGGCCGCGCTGCTGCGGCACGGTGTCGGGCGCGGGCACCGACACCGCGGCGGGGGCGGCGCCGCGGCGGGCCACGGCGTGGATGCGGGCGAGCAGCTCGCCCATGTCGTACGGCTTGGTGACGTAGTCGTCGGCGCCCAGGTTGAGGCCGTGGATCCGGGAGCGAACGTCGGCGCGCGCGGTGACCATGATCACCGGAACACCGCTGCCGGCCCTGATCCGGCTGCACACCTCGAAGCCGTCGCGGTCGGGCAGCCCGAGGTCGAGCAGCACCACGCGGTACGGCTCGTTGCCGTCCGGAACCAGGGCGTCCAGCGCCTCGTGCCCGCTGCGGGCGTGCCGGACCTGGAAGCCGTGCCGGCCCAGTACCGCGACCAGCGCGGCGGCCACACGTTCGTCGTCCTCGACGAGCAGCAGTCGCATCCTGTTCTCCTCCTTCCCCCACGTGATCACCGGTGATCACCGGGCCGATCGGTCAGGTCCCGGTCCTGCGCAGTATGGGCCAGTGAACGGCCCGGCGCCAGGTTCGACCGCGCACCGGGCTCGTGGGGAACGGGGAGCACCGGAGCGGATTCCCGCTGTGACATGCCCCGTCGGCGCCCGCGCGAACAGCGCGTGGGCGCCGTGTGGCCGTTTCGTGATCCTCAAGTTCCGCTCAGATCGGCTGACGGCGCGCGGTCACGGCTCCTATGGTCGGCCCACCGGGGGCTGCGGCTCCGCCGGCCGCGGCCCCCGGATCTCGTACCACCACTGCCTCCCAAGGGAGTTGAGACTTCTCGGGCAGGCTCTATTCGACGACAGAGGGAGCAGGCGCGATGACCGAGAGCCCGGTCGAGGATTCCACCCCCGCAGCCGCCCCGCTGGTCGTGCTGAGCAACGTCAACAAGCACTACGGCGCGCTGCACGTGCTGCAGGACATCGACCTCAGGATCGGCCAGGGCGAGGTGGTCGTGCTGATCGGCCCGTCCGGCTCGGGCAAGTCGACGCTCTGCCGGACGATCAACCGGCTGGAGACGATCGACTCCGGCACGATCACCATCGACGGCCGGCCGCTGCCCGAGGAGGGCAAGGAGCTGGCCAGGCTGCGCGCCGAGGTCGGCATGGTGTTCCAGAGCTTCAACCTGTTCGCGCACAAGACCGTGCTGGAGAACGTGGTCATCGGCCAGGTGAAGGTGCGCAAGGTGCCCCGCCCGCAGGCCGAGAAGACCGCCCGGGGGCTGCTGGAGCGGGTCGGCGTCGGCGCGCAGGCGGACAAGTTCCCGGCCCAGCTCTCCGGCGGCCAGCAGCAGCGCGTGGCAATCGCCCGGGCGCTGGCGATGAAGCCCAAGGTGATGCTCTTCGACGAGCCCACCTCGGCGCTGGACCCGGAGATGGTCAACGAGGTGCTGGAGGTCATGCGCCAGCTGGCCGCGGACGGCATGACGATGGTCGTGGTCACCCACGAGATGGGCTTCGCCCGCTCCGCCGCCAACCGGGTGCTGTTCATGGCCGACGGAAAGATCGTCGAGCAGAACACCCCGGACGCCTTCTTCACCGCGCCGCGCTCCGACCGCGCCAAGGACTTCCTCTCGAAGATCCTCCACCACTGACGCTTCGAGACCAGCGGGGCCACCACCGGCAACGGTGCCGGCCGGCCCTGCCCGTGCACGACTTCCAGACGCCAGAGCCCGGTTGACACCGCGGCCCAGCCCCAGGAGAACCCTCATGAGGACGTCCCGCACCCTCGCCGTCGCGCTCTGTGCCGTCGCGCTCACCGCCACCGCCGCCTGCGGCAAGGACGGCACCCCCGGCGCCACCGCCGCGAGCAGCGGCGCCGCCGCCCCGAAGCTGCCGAGCTACACCGTCAAGACCGACGTCAAGATCGACTCCGCGGTCCTCGCCGAGGCCAGGAAGCGCGGCCAGCTGATCATCGGCGCCAAGGCCGACCAGCCGAACCTCGGCTGGGAGGACGTCGCCAGCGGCGACCGCAGCGGCTTCGACATCGAGATCGCCAAGATGATCGCCGCCGACCTCGGCTTCACCCCGCAGCAGATCAAGTGGCAGACCCTGGTCTCCTCGCAGCGCGAGCCGGCCATCGCCAAGGGCCAGATCGACCTCTACGTCGGCACCTACAGCATCAACGACGAGCGCAAGAAGAGCGTCTCCTTCGCCGGCCCGTACTACATCGCCGGCCAGGACCTGCTGGTGAAGGCCGACAACACCTCGATCACCGGCCCGGAGAGCACCAGCGGCAAGAACGTCTGCACCGCCACCGGCTCGACCTCGATCAAGAACATCCAGCAGTACAACCCGAAGGTCACGCAGTTCGACACCTACTCGGCCTGCGTCGAGAAGCTGCTGTCCAACGAGGTCGACGCGGTCACCACCGACGACGCGATCCTCAAGGGCTACGCCTCCAAGTACGCCCCCAAGCTCAAGGTGGTCGGCAAGCCGTTCACCAAGGAGAACTACGGCGTCGGCCTCAACAAGGACGACAAGGCGCTGCGGGACGCCATCAGCGACGCCCTCAAGGCCCACGAGGACAACGGCGACTGGAAGAAGGCCTACGACGCGACCCTGGGCGCCTCCGGCTCCCCGGCGCCGGACGTCCCGGCCCTCGAGCGCTACTGATCCGCCCGCCGTACGTCGATTCCCGACCATGAACTGAGAGGAGGGCCGCCGGATGGGGTTCCTGTTCGAGGACGACAACTTCGCGTTGTTCCGCGACGGCTTCCTACAGACGATCGAGGTGAGCGCGCTCAGCGCTCTGCTCGCCCTGCTGCTGGGCACCCTGCTGGCGGCCTTCCGGGTCTCCCCGGTGCCCGTCCTGCGCGCCTTCGGCACCGCCTGGGTGACGCTCTTCCGCAACACCCCGCTGACCCTGCTGTTCTTCGCCGTCACCTTCGGCCTGCCGCCGCTGGGCGTGCACTTCAGCCACCTGGTGTTCGCGGTGCTGGCGCTCGGCGGGTACACCGCCTCGTTCGTCTGCGAGGTGATCCGCTCCGGCATCAACACCGTGCCGCTCGGCCAGGCGGAGGCCGCCCGCAGCCTCGGCATGACCTTCGGCCAGACCCTCACCCTGGTCGTCCTGCCGCAGGCGGCCCGGACCGTCCTGGGCCCGATGAGCAGCGTGTTCATCGCCCTGCCCAGGAACTCGGCGATCGCCGGCGCGTTCAGCGTCCCCGAGCTGTACAGCGCCCAGCAGACCTTCTCCGAACGCGGCTACTCGATCTTCGCCATCTTCTTCTGGGTGGCCTGCGCCTACCTGCTGATCAGCGCGACGGTCGCCTCGTTCTTCCGCTTCCTGGAATCCCGACTGGCGGTGGCCCGATGAGCATTCTCAACCGTCAGGCTTCGGGGAGTGTCCTCTACGACGCCCCCGGCCCGAGGGCCCGCACCCGGTACCGCGCGTTCGGCGTCCTCTCGGTGCTCGGCATCGCCGGTCTCCTCTGGTACGTCTTCAGCGCACTGAACGACAACGGCCAGTTCGACCCCGGCCTCTGGGACGCCTTCCAGTACACCTTCGTCCAGCAGCGGATCGTGGACGGCCTGCTGTCCACCCTGGAGGCCTTCGGGCTGGCCGCGCTGTTCTCCCTCGCCCTGGGCGCCCTGCTGGCGGCCGGTCAGCTCTCCGACCACCGGCCGGTCCGCTGGGCCTGCACGGCCTTCACCCAGTTCTTCCGGGCGATGCCGCTGCTGATCCTGATCGTCGGGCTCTACTACGCCTTCTTCGCCCAGCAGCCGATGTGGGCGCTGGTGCTCGGCCTCACCCTCTACAACGGGGCGGTCCAGGCCGAGATCATCCGCAGCGGCGTCAACGCCGTCCCGCGCGGCCAGGGCGAGGCGGCGTACGGGCTCGGCATGCGCAAGACCCAGGTGATGATGTCCATCCTGGTGCCGCAGGCCGTCCGCTCGATGCTGCCCTCGATGATCGGCCAGCTGGTCGTCACCCTCAAGGACACCTCACTCGGCTTCATCATCACCTACCACGAGCTGCTGTTCGTCGGTAAGGCGATCGCCAGCCAGCCGATCAACGCCGCGGGCTTCCCCTACATCCCCGTGGTGCTCGTGATCGGTCCCATCTACATCGCGATGTGCCTGCTGTTGACCGCGCTCGCACGCTGGATCGAAGCACGTGGCCGTCGCGGCGCGAACCGGCGCACTTCAGCTGCTGCTTGACGGACACGCAGGTGAACTGTTGCATTGCTGTTCGTGACACCTCCCGGGAGCATCCACGCGGCATATGCGGCAGCCGTAACTGACGCCGGCCGATCGGCCGGTTCGTGCCCGGAGGTTCCCTCATGGACCCGGTGATCGTGGTCGGGGCCGGACCGGTCGGTCTGGCCCTGGCCCTCGCCCTGGCCCGGCACGAGGTGCCGACCATCGTCCTGGACGAGGGCTCCGGGCTCTGTCCCGAGGGCCCGCGCAGCCTCGTCCTCGGCGCCGACACCGCCGCCTTCCTGACCCGGATCGGGTACCCGCGGGCGGTCTCGGACTCCGCGCTGTGGGACTCCTTCGCCGTCTGGCGCCGCCGCCAGGAGGTGCTGCGGATCGACCTCACCGACTCGCCCACCTTCCACCTGCCCCAGCACCGCCTCCAGCGCGGGCTGCGCGACGCCCTGACCGGCACCCCGCTGATCAAGCTGGTCCCGCTCAACCGGGCCGTCGAGCTCGAACAGGACCGGGACGGCGTCAGCGTCCGCACCGTGGGCACCCAGGACGGCTCCACCACCTGGTGGCGCGGCAGCCACCTGGTCGGCTGCGACGGCGCCAGGTCCGCCGTCCGCAAGCTCCTGAAGATCCGTTTCCCCGGCCGCCCGGCGGTCGACCGCAACGCCATCGCCACCGTCCGGGTCGACCTGCCCTTCGACGGCGCCCGGCTGCACCGCGAGCCCCCGTGGCGGGGCGACCGCGAGGCCTCCGCCCGTCCGCTGCCGGACGGCGTCTGGCGGCTCGACTGGCGGCTGCCTCCCGGCCGTCCCGCCGCCACCGAGACGGTCGACCCGCACGCCACCTGGCCCGGCATCGTCACCGGCGACACCCTGCTCACCCGGGTCACCTCCACCCTCACCGGATGGTGCGGCGAGCTGCCCCGATTCGAACTGCTGGCCGCCGCCGACCACACGGCCCAGCAACGGCTCGCCGCCCGCTTCCGGGTCGGCCGCTGCTTCCTCGCCGGCGACGCCGCCCACCTGCACGGCGCGCTCGGCATGCAGAACCTCTCGGACGGGCTGCGCGACGCCGACAACCTCGCCTGGCGGCTCGCCCTCGCCTGGCACCTCCACTCCGGCGGCCCGCAGCCCGGCGGCTCGCTGCTGGACGGCTACGAGGCCGAGCGGCGCGGGGCGGTCGGCGCCCGGCTGCGCGCGGTCGACCAGTCCATGCCGCTGCTGCGCCCCCTGCGCGGCTGGCAGCAGACCCGGCGCTCGCTGCTGGTCGGCGGCTTCCGCAAGCACGCCCCGCTGCTCGCCGACGGCCAGCTCGGCACCGGCCGGTTCGGCGGCGCGCCCGCCTACCCGACGGCGCCCTCCGGCGCCCCGGGCCGGGTCCCGGTGCAGCGCGGCGCGCGCGGCACCACCTCGCTCAGCGAGCTGCTGCCCCCCACCGCCCCCGGCGTGCTCGTCCCGGACCTGCCGGTGCTCGCCGACGACGGCACCCCCGACCACCTGCACGCCCGGCTCGGCGCCACCTTCCTGCTGCTGCTGGTCGCCCCCGGCACCGCCGTCTGGTCCTCCGAGCACTGGCTCGGCGCCGGCCTCATGCCCCGCCTCGCGGAGGTCGCCGCCGCGCTGCCCGTCCCGGCCGAGGTGCTGGTCACCGAGGACTACCCGGGCGCCGGCCCGCACACCGTCCTGCTGATCCGCCCCGACGGCCACCTGGTCGGCGCCACCCAGGGCGCCGTCGCCGAGGACCTGCTCGCCCTCGCCGACCGCGCCCGCGGCGGCACGGCCACGCTCACCAGGGTGCCCGACCCGGCCGAGCAGCCCGCGCCGCAGCAGGTGGAATCCCCGAGCCGGGGCGTCTCCTAGGGCGTCCTAGCCGGCCACGGCCGTGGCCCGGCTCTCACGGACCACCGTCACCCGGATCCGGCCCGGGTAGGTCAACTCGGTGGAGACCTGGCGGGCCACCTCACGGGCGATCAGCTCCGCGCCGAGGTCGTCCACCGCGTCCGGACGGACCATCACCCGGACCTCACGGCCGGCCTGCATCGCGTACACCTCGGCCACGCCCTCGTGCGAGCGCGCGATCTCCTCCAGCCGCGCCAGCCGTCGGACGTACAGCTCCAGCGACTCCTTGCGCGCGCCCGGCCGGCCGCCCGAGCAGCCGTCCGCGGCCTGGGTCAGCGCGGCCGTCACGGTGCGGGGCTCGACCTCGTTGTGGTGGGCGGCGATCGCGTGCACCACCTCGGGGGACTCCCCGTACCGCCGGGCGAGCTCCGCGCCGACCGCCGCGTGGCTGCCCTCGGACTCGTGGCTGAGCGCCTTGCCGATGTCGTGCAGCAGCGCCGCGCGCCGCACCGGCTCCGGGTCCACCCCGAGCTCGGCGGCCATCATCCCGGCCAGGTGCGCGGACTCCAGCAGGTGCCCGAGCACGTTCTGGCCGTACGAGGACCGGTAGCGCAACGAGCCCAGGGTGCGGACGAGTTCGGGGTGCATCCCGCCGACCCGGGCGTCCAGCAGGGCGTCCTCACCGGCCCGGACGCAGCGCTGCTCGACCTCCTCGCGGCTGCGCTCGTGCAGGTGCTCGATCCGGTTCGGGTGGATCCGGCCGTCCTCGACCAGCTGCTCCAGGGTGAGCCGGGCGGTCTCCCGGCGGACCGGGTCGAAGCAGGACAACTGCACCGACTCGGGAGTGTCGTCGACGATCAGGTTCACGCCGGTGACCGCCTCGAAGGCGCGGATGTTGCGGCCCTCGCGGCCGATGATCCGACCCTTGATGTCCTCGTTCGGCAGCCGGAGGACGGTGACGGCGCTCTCCGCGGTCTGCTCCGTCGCCAGCCGCTGGATCGCCCCGGCGATGATCTCCCGGGCCCGGCGCCCGCCCTCCTCCTTGGCCTCGCGCTCGATCTCCCGGACGGTGACCGCGGCCTCCCGCCGGGCCGACTGCTCGGCCTCCCGCAGGAGCTCGGCGCGGGCCTGCTCGGCGGAGAGCCCGGCGGCCCGCTCCAGCGCCGCCACCCGGCGGGTGACCAGCGTCTCGGCCTCACTCCGGGAACGCTCCAGCTCGGCGGAGCGCTCCGTCAGTTCGTCCTCCCGGAGGCGCAGCCTGCGCAGTTCCCCGGCCAGGTCCTCCTCACGGCGGGCGGTTTCGGCCCGCTGCCGGGCGGTTTGTTCCTCGGCCCACCGGCGGGCCTGCTCGGCCGCGGCCAGCGCGCTGCGCCGGGCCGCCTGGAGCCGCCTGATGATCAGCCCGGCGGCCACCACGAGCACCAGCAGGAGGAGTGCGGCCGATCCGGCGACCGACACCAGCGAGCCGCTCGGACCGGTGCCCGCCGAGATCCCCATTGCCGCCCACTCCCCCGTCGCCGCGCGGGCCGCCGTCCGAAGGCGCCCCGGGCACTGAAGGCGAGGCTAGGTGGGGGTCACGAAACGGTCAAGAGTTGACCTGGCTCACCCCAAGAAGCCTACAAAACTGCCACTACTCCCGACCTGACGGTTCACTCGGCTCCTCCTCCAGCGCACTGCGCACCACCCGGAACGCCAGCCCCTCGGAGTAGCCGCGCCGCGCCAGCATCCCGACCAGCCGCCGGGTGCGCACCTGTGTGTCCAGCCCCCGGGTGGACCGCAACTTGCGCTCGACCAGCGCCCGGGCCGCGTCCGTCTCGTCGTCGTGGTCGAGCTGGGCGACGGCCTGCTCGACCAGGTCGGCGGCGACGCCCTTGGTGCGCAGTTCCTGGGCCAGCGCCCGCCGGGACAGGCCCCGGACGGCGTGCCGGGACTCCACCCAGGCTGCGGCGAAGGCCGCGTCGTCGATCAGCCCGACCTCTTCGAGCCGGGTGAGCACCTCGTCGGCGACCTCGTCCGGGATCTCCCGCTTGCGCAGGGCGTCGGCGAGCTGTTTGCGGGTCTTGGCGGCGCCGGTCAGCAGCCGCAGGCAGACATCCCGGGCGCGGGTCTCCGGATCAGCCGACTCCTCGGCCTGCCTACGGGAGGTACGGCCGGTGCCCTCCTCCCCGGACGGCCCGGCGGCGGAACGGCCCCGACGCGCGCCACGGCGGGAGGCCGAGGCGGCCACACCCCCGTGACCGGCCGCCTCGTCCCCGCCCCGGCCGCTCTCCACGGCCGCCGATGTGGAGGCGCTTCCGGCCGCTTCGAGGTCCTCGGCCGCCACGGCCGAGCGCCGCCGCCGGCGGCCCGTGGGCAGCTCGGAGGCGGAGACCAGGCCGAGCGCCTCGACCG
>NZ_JBHVFE010000243.1:0-12976 GCF_042801945.1 Kitasatospora sp. NPDC057542 | reverse complement strand
CCCGGGGGGTGGCGCTGCCCCCCAGCGGCCTGCGTACGCGAACGCGGTAACCAAGGGCCATGTAACCGACTGCCCCGCGGGGGCATCTGCGGTGCCCCGGAGCGACACCTCACCGACCGCCTGCGAACAACAGAAGTGGCCATCATGCGTATCGTCCTGCTGCACATGCCCTGGGGCGCGATCGACGTGCCGTCGCTGGCGCTCGGGATCCTGCACACCGCCGCCGAACGCGCCGGCCATCAGGTGGAAGTGCGGTACGCCAACCTGGACTTCGTGGACTGGGCGGCCGAGACCGCGGGTTTCGGCGTGGACGACTACCAGTACTTCTCCGAGAAGTCCTACTTCCAGGGCGCGGGCGACTGGGCGTTCGCCGGTGCGCTGTACGGTGAGGACGTCCCGGCCCCCGGCACCGGGGACGGTGACGACAGCACCGACGGCGCCGCCGAGTTCGCGAGCTACTTCGAGCACCTGGCCGCCAACGGCGCGAGCGAGCAGGAGATCGCGCTGACCCGGGCCACCCGCGCGATCGCCCCCGCGTTCATCGCCCGACTGGTCGAAGAACTCGCCGCCGACCCACCGGACCTGGTCGGCTTCACCACCACCTTCCAGCAGAACACCGCGAGCCTCGCCGCCGCGAAGCTCCTCAAGCAGCGGTGCCCGCAGGTGCGTACGGTGTTCGGCGGCGCGAACTGTGACGGTCCGCAGGGCGCCGCGCTGCACCGCAACTTCCCCTTCCTGGACTACGTCGTGCGCGGCGAGGGCGAGGCCGCCTTCCCGGCACTCCTGGAAGGCGGCGACCTCTCCGCGGTCCCCGGGCTGTGCTGGCGCGACGGCTCCGGGAAATCGACGGCCAACGAGATGGCGAAGCGTCCGCTGCCGCCCGCGGCGATCCTGACGCCCCGCTACGACGGCTTCTTCGAGCGGCTCGACGCCTCCGTCGCGGCCGGCTGGGTCGATCCCAAGCTGGTCCTCGAAGGCTCCCGGGGCTGCTGGTGGGGCGAGAAGCACCACTGCACCTTCTGCGGGCTCAACGGCTCCTCGATGGAGTTCCGCTCCAAGCCGCCGGCGGACTTCCTCGCCGAGGTGCTCGCGCTCGCCGAACGCCACCAGCTGCTGGACGTCTACGTGGTCGACAACATTCTGGACATGGGCTACTTCGACACCGTCCTGAAGTCGCTGGCCGAACTCCCGGTCGATCTGCGGCTGCACTTCGAGATCAAGGCGAACCTGCGCCGCCACCAGTTCCAGCTCCTCGGCGACTCGGGCGCGGCCCAGGTGCAGCCCGGCATCGAGAGCCTGAGCACCCGGGTCCTGCGGATCATGGACAAGGGGGTGACGGGCTGCCAGAACGTCCGCGCGCTGCGGGACGCGCAGAGCGCCGGGGTCTCGGTGACCTGGAACTACCTCTACGGCTTCCCCGGCGAGCAGCCGGACGACTACGAGTCGGTGATCCGCCAACTGCCCGTGCTGCACCACCTGGACCCGCCGACCGGAGCGGGACGGATCGCGATCGAGCGGTTCAGCCCGTACTTCGACCGCCCCGAACTGGGCTTCGCGATCACCCGGCCGGCCTTCCAGTACCGTGCGACCTACCGCCTTCCCGAGAGCGAACTGGCCGAACTGGCCTACGTGTTCACCGCACCGCCGCGCGGGATCGGCGGCGACCTCGCGGAGCGGCTGAGCGCGGCCGTGGACACCTGGCTCGCACGGTTCCCCGACAGCCGGCTCAGCTACCGGGACGCGGACGGGCGGATCGTGCTCGTCAACACCCGGCCCGGGTACGACTGGCGGGTGGTCGAGCTGACCGATCCGGTCGAGCTCGCCGCCTTCCGGCTGCTGGCCCAGCCCCGCTCGGCCGCCGCGCTGGCCGCCAAGGTCCCCGGCGGCGCGGCGGCGGTCGAGCCGGTGCTGGAGCGCTTCACCGCGCTGGGCCTGCTGTTCCACGACGGGGACAGCTTCCTGCAGGTCGCCGTCGAGTCCGACAACCAGGTGCTGATGCGGATGCAGCACCGGCACGGCCCCGCCGCCGTCCGTCCTCGCACCGAGGAGGTGCTCGATGCCGTCACGATCGGCTGAACGGACCGATGCCGCCTCCTGGCGCGCGGCCGGCCCGGAGGTCGAGCTCTGGCTCGACTACGACCCCGTCGCCCGGGAGTTGCCGGGCTTCGCGCTCGGTCGCCGAATTCTGCCCGGCCCGGCTCAGACGGAGGTCACCGAGCTGCACCGCGCCGGGGTCCGCTGCCTGCGGCTGACCGAGCCGGTGCGGCTCTGCCGGGACGCGCCGGCGGCCTCCGCGCGGGCGCTGATGCTGCTGCGCGAGGCGACCGGGCAGGGGCTGGCCGTGCTCTGGCAGGCGGTCTGCACGGACGGCTGCGCAGCGCAGCGCCGGTTCCACCATCTGTACCCGCCCGAGCAGTTGACCGGCGCCCCACAGGACGTCGTCGCCGACTGGCGCGCCACGTACTACCCGAGCAAGTGCGTCTTCCGGCGCGGCCCCGGCTTCGTCGAGGTGCGCGACCGCCGGTTCGGGACGCTGGAGCTGTTCACCATCGACGAGCCGGGCCACCTGGCACAGGTGGACGCGCTGGCCGAGGGCGTCGAGGCCGGCCTGCTGCCGGAGGCCGTCCACCGGGACTTCGCCGAGGCCGGTCTGATCGCCGAACAGGCCGGCCGCGCGTGGTTCCTGCCCATGCGGGTGCGCCGCTGGCCTTTCCCGTCGCTGACCGTGTAGTTGCGAGAGTTCGAGCCCGAGGAGAGATCCATGACCACCGCGGTCGACGACGCCGCCGCGCGGATGTCCGCCTTCATCCGCGAGCCCTATCCCACGCTCGCCCGGATCCGCGAGGCCGGCGCGGTCTCCGTCGTGGAGTTCGGTGAGGGCCTGCCGGTCTACCTGGTGACCCGCTACCAGGACGTCCGGGCCGCGCTGCTGGACCCGCGCTTCGGGCAGGACGTCCGCCGTAGCCAGGCCATCGCGAGCGGGCGGGGCGCCGGCCTGACGCTCGGTTCGGAGGTGGTCCACATGCTCAACAGTGACCCGCCGGACCACACCCGGCTGCGCCGGCTGATCCAGGGCGTCTTCACTCGCCGGCGGGTCGATCTGATGCGACCGCTGGTCGAGCGCATCGCCGGCGGCCTGCTGGACGGGCTGCGCGGGCGGGAGACCGCCGACCTGGTGACGGACTTCGCCTTCCCGCTGCCGATCATGATCATCTGCGAGCTGCTGGGATTCCCCCCGGAGGACATGCAGGCCTTCCGCACCTGGTCGACGGCGATCCTCACCCAGGGCGGCGACATGACGTTCGACCAGGCCACCGCCGAACTGAACGACTACCTGCGGGAGTTGATGACAGCCCGCCGGACGTCACCGAGCGCGGACATCCTGACCGACCTGGTGCAGGCCTGTGACGCCGGTGAACTCACCGAGCAGGAAGTGTTCTCGATGGTCTTCCTGCTGCTGATCGGCGGTCACGAGACCACGGTCAACCTGCTGGGCACCGCCACCCTGGCGCTGCTCCACCACCCCGACCAGCTCGCCTGGTTGCGCGCCAACCCGGCGGCGATGCCGGCCGCGATCGACGAGTTCCTGCGCTACGAGTCTCCGGTGAGCATGGCCACACTGCGGTTCACGAACGCCGACGTCATGGTCGACGACGTGGAGATCCCGGCGGACGAGCTGGTGCTGCTCTCGCTCGGTGCGGCCAACCGGGACCCGGCCCGCTTCACCGATCCCGACCGGCTGATCCTGGACCGCGGCGATCCGGGCCACCTGGCCTTCGGGCAGGGCCTGCACCGGTGCCTCGGCTCCTTCCTCGGCAAGCTGGAGAGCGAGGTCGCGCTGACCGGCCTGCTGGAGCGCTTCACGCGGATCGAGCTGGCCGTCGCGGAGGAGACCCTGCCCTGGCGCAACACGATCATGCTGCGCGGCCTGGAGTCGCTGCCGGTCTCGCTCGATGGCTAGCGGCGCGGGGACGGGCAGCGCGGGAGCAGACGGCGCGGCGGAGCTGTTGCGGTTCCGCCCCCGGATCGGCGTCGCGCCGCTGCGCTCGCGCGGCTATCGACTGCTGGTGATCGGGCAGGCCACCTCGGAGTTCGGCAACGCGTTCCAGGTGGTCGCCCTGCCGCTGCTGGTCTACTCCCTCGCCGGCGGCGCCCGCCAGTTGAGCCTGGTGGTCGCCGCCTACGGCGCGGGACGGCTGGCCGCCACCCCGCTCGGCGGGATGCTCGCCGACCGGTTCGGCGCCTGGCGGGTGATGCTGACCGCCGACCTCGGCCGGCTGCTCGCCACCGCCGGGCTGTGCGCGGCCGCGGCCGGCGGGGCGGCGGACTTCTGGCTGATCGGCGGGCTCGCGCTGCTGGTCGGCCTCGGAGCAGGGGTGTTCCTGCCGGCCGCCTGGGCGATCACCCCGACCCTCCTGCCCGCCGAGGACCTGCACGCGGGCAATGCCCTGAACAGTACGGTCACCTTCGGCGCCGGTCTGCTCGGCCCGGCGGTGGCCGGCCCGCTGGTCGCCTGGCTGAACCCGGCCGCCGCACTGGGCTTGGATGCGGCGACCTTCGCCGTGTCGGCGGCGACGCTGCTGCTGATCGGTCGCGGCAGCCTCGTCGCAGCACCCAGCCCGATCTCCGAACGCGCCTGCGTGCCGAGGAACTTCCGCGGCCTGCTGCGGGAATCGCCGCTGCTGCGCGCGGTGCTGACGGTGACGGTGATCGCGAACCTGACGGTGGGCGGCGCCACCAGGGTCGCCCTGCCGACCCTGGCCACCCACGGCTTCGGCGCCGGTGCCGTCGGGCTGGGCCTGCTGCTGGCCGCGTTCACGGGCGGCGCGCTGGTCGGCGGCCTGTTCGCTGCCGGCCTCACCGAGTTGCGCTCGCGGGGCCGCACGGCGATGCTCTCCGGCCTGGTGATGGGTGCGGCGATCGGCCTGGTGCCGTTCGCCGGCCTCGTCGGCGCCGTGTTGCTGCTCTGCCTGGCCGGCGGCGCCAGCACGGTGACCAACGTCCTGGTCGTCACCGGTGTGCAGAAGAGCACCCCGCCCGCGCTGCTGGCCCGGGTCATGGCGGCCATCACCTTCTGCGCGCTGGGGGTCTTCCCGGTCTCGGTGATCGCGGCCGGCGCGGCGGTGGACGCGTTCGGGAGCCGGGGGGTGTTCGCGACGGCCGGGCTCTGCCTACTGGGCGCGTTCGGGTACGCGCTGACCAGGCGTGAGATCCGCGAGCTGTGAGGCCACCACCCACGCCTGGTGCGGTCTTGCCCGGCTTCGCGGCCGACCGGGCCCGGCACGCGGTTGCGGTGTTTCGACCGGCCGTTTCCCCGGACGGCTTCCCGCACCCGGCGTGCCCCTTCCCGGGCACCGGGCGCTCCCCAAGCCCTGTCGTGGACTGCGCCTCGTGACGCACACGGGATGATGCCGCACACGAACCGCATACCCGCAGCACGCTCCCGCACAGGCGAGGCCGGCAGACTCGGCGACCCGCTACCGGCCCAATTCGGGGTAATGGCCGCGTTGATACGGTGACAAGTCGGAGACGGAGAGCTGTGCCGCGCCCTGGCAGATCACGCAGACGCGGCGCCGGTGGCATGCGGGGCAGTGTCTCCGCCCGTGAGTCTCGTCGGGCAGCCAGCCGCGTCCCCCGCAGTCGTAACACCAGCCCAGACCGTCGCACTCGTAGCACAGCACGTATCCGGCCGTGACGGTCTCGGCCGTGTGCACCGGCTCCGGCCGCCGGAACTCCTCCGGCTCGTACAGGGCCATCGCCGGTGTCTGCCCGCCGAACCACGTGTCGGATCCGTGGTCGGCCACACGGATCTCGATGCTGCAGCCGTCGTGGCGGCCGGTGACCACGGTGCGGGGCGTCCCACTGGCGTCCTCCTGCGACGTCGCGACCTCCCAGCCCGCCGAGTCGAGCAGGGCGGCCGCACGGGACACGATGTCGGTGGTACTGACATTCGCGGGGCGCTTCCCCCTGAAGCAGCCGGCCGCGTACTGGTAGCGGAGCGGTTCGTGCCAGCCGACGATCCTCGGCTCGTCGAGAAACAGCAGGCTCGGATCGCTGCCGGGGGCCAAGTCGTCGATCAGCTCGACCAGTCGCGCCCGCAGGGCTTGGCCCAGCCGGTCCAGCTCTTCCCGCGCGCCCGGTATGGGCCCCATGGCGCCCCCTTCTCGCCCGGCCCTGCCATCGCCAGGAATCCCGCTCGACCACCGGGATTCTATTCGGCGTTCGCACGAAGTCGGCCAGCTGCGTCGTGGCACGGTCGGCTTGTCATGATCAGAGCTTCGGCTGTGCGCCGCCCCCTCCCGCCCGCGGCGACGGGGTTTCGGCCACGCCGCGCGGGGATTGGCGCACGAGGCCATCTTGTCGTGGTCACGTCGCAATCGCTTGCATGTCCGCATGGCTCGACATGACCTCGTACTCCTGACCGATCACGGCTCGACCGAAGGCAGCCGGCAGGTGCTCGCCGCCGCCGCGCGGACGCTGACCGGGCGGGAACCCGTGCACCTGGACGCCCGGCACTTCATGACCGGAGGCAGCGGCCTGATCGAGGCCGACGACTCGGGCGGGTTCCGGCTGGAAGCGGGCGGCCGGACGGTGACCGCCGACACGGTGATCGTCTACGAGATCCCGCCACACAGGCGCCGCGCCTTCGAGGACTGCCAGCGCCGGCTGCGCGGATGCGGCGCCCGCTCGCTCGGCACCGACGCCGAGGCGTGGCGGGCGGCCACCGAGAAGGACATCACCGTCGCCCGCTTCGTCAGGGACGGCGTGCCGCACATGCCCAGCATCGCGCTCTCCAAGCCGAGCCCGGAGGCCGCCGCCGAGGCCTTCGCGGAACTCGGCGGCGACGTCTGGGCCCGGCCCTGCATCGGGATGGGCGGCGACGACGTCTTCCACGTCACCACCCGCGCCCAGCTCGACGCCGCTGCGCGGCACTACGCGCGGGCGGGGGCGGACTGGCTGATCGCCCGCGACGCCCGGAACCTCCTGCCTGACGGACGCCGCCACCAGTACCGGGTGGTGGTGCTGCACGGGCGCGTGGTCCGGGCGGTCGAACACGTCCAGGCGGACCCGGACGCGCCCTGCAACGAGAGCCGGGGCGCCGTCTCCACCCTGCTCGACTACACCGAACTGCCGGACGGGCTCGCGGAGACGGCCATCGCGGCGGCCGCGTGCCTGGGGCTCGACCTCGCCGGCGTCGACCTCGCCGCCGAGAGCGGCGGGGTGGTCTTCGAGGTCAACGTCCACCCCGCCTTCGGCCGCCGCGGCCTGGAGCAGGTGGCGCTGCCGTACGTCGCGGCGCACCTCGCCGAGTAGCATCCGCAGCGCGCCGGGCCGCCCTGGTGGCGGCCCCCGGCCCCTCAGTCCCGCAGGACCGCCGCGAGCACCGAAGGCCGGAACAGCAGCGACGGCGGTTCCACCAGCGACATCACCTCGTGGAACGCCGCGGTGACCGCCGGATCCCGGGTGCTGGCGGCCAGGACCTTGTCGAAGAAGCGGTGCTGGAGCCCGATCAGGGCGCCGGACGGCGCGCCGGTGGTGGCGCCGAAGCGGGCGTCCTCGGCGCAGGAGATCATCCACGGAAGCCTGGACGCCGCCGCCACGGCGCGCCGCGCGGCCCGCGCCGTGGCAGGCCCGATGCCGCCGTGCCGCTTCGCGGTGCGACGCAGCTCCCGGGCGCAGAACAGGGCGACGGTCACACCCTGCCCGTACACCGGGTTGAAGGTGCTCGCGGCGTCGCCGACCACCACCAGGCCGTCCGGGCAGCCGCGGTCGTAGCGTCGGCGCACGCCCGGGCCGGGGAGGAAGCCGCGCACCTCGCCCGCCGGTTCGGCGTCCCGCAGCATCTCGCGCAGGAGCGGGTCGCGCAGCAGGCCCAGGTGCTCGGCGAACCCCTCCTCGCCGGCCGCTGGTTCGGCGCCGCGCATCCCGGCGAGGCTGACGATCCAGCGGTCGCCCTCGACCGGCAGCAGCACGCCCATCCGTTGCGCGTCCGGCGCCTTGGTCTGGAGGTAGACCGCCTGGTCGCCGAGGTCGGACCCGGCCGGGCGGTGGAAGATCCGGGAGGTGTACGCGACGCCGGCGTCGACCCGCTCCTCGGGCACCGGCGGGCAGCCCAGCTCGGCGAGCCACTTCGGCACCGAGGTCGAGCGGCCCGTCGCGTCCACCACCAACTCGGCCGGTATCTCACGGACTTCGCTGCGCTCCGGGCCGCGCTCGCGGACCGTCACCCCGGTCACCGCGGTCGCCGAGCCGAGCAGCCCGACCGCGTCCGTCCCCTCCAGGAACTCGATCGCGGGATGGGTGCGGACCCTGTCCAGCACGAACGCGTCCAGCAGCGGCCGGGTGCAGGAGAGGAAGCCCACCTGCGCCGGGTACTCGGCCAGCCACCCGGCGGAGCAGAGCCACCTGACGTCCGAGGCGGCCACCCGCCGTGCGCCCGCGGCGATCAGCTCCTGATTGATGCCGGGCATCATCTCCTCAAGCAGCCGGTGCCCGGCCTCCAGCACCAGGTGCGCGTGCCGGCCCTGAGGCACCCCGGCCCGGAACTCCGCCCCGGCCGGGTACCGGTCCCGCTCCACCACGACGATCCGCTCGGCGAACCCCCGCAACGCCCATGCGGCCGCCAACCCCGCGAGCCCGCCGCCGATCACCACCGCGGTACCCCGCCCCGGGGCCCCGTTCGAAGAAGTCATGACACGTAGCGTAGTGGCGCCATCGCCTCAGTGTGATCACTTCGCTCCGGACGAACACTCGCCGGCAGGAAGGCCGTTGACGATCCCGGCCAGGAGCGGTCGTACGGCTGAAGCTGCCCGGACGGGTGTCGGCAGGGCCCCGGTCGGAGCCCGGGGCGTGCGGGTACTAGACTCGACGGGGTTGTGCTGGCGCCTCTCCCGGTGCGTGAGCGCGTGGAGGCGAGGAGGTGAGAGCCGTGGAGTGCAGTAGTACGGGCCGAAGTCGGCCCCGCCCCCGGTTGTCCCGCACCACTCGCGGCCCCCGGCACACCTCCTCCCGTACGGCTCCCGCGCGGCACTGATCTCGTCCTCCCGGCGAGGCGCCGCCGGTCACGCCGTGCGCGTGGCGGCCGGCCGGGCGCCTCCGGTCCGCCGTGTTCCCGTACGTCGGCCGGGCATCCACCGTGGAGGTCTCCGCCATGTCCGACTGGCGTGTGCGCGCCGTGCGCGCGAGCAAGCGTCCGTTCTCCCGTTCCGTCGTCCGGCCGGCGGACTCCCAGCCGGCGCCCGAGCACTCGATGGACCCGCGCCCGGACCAGCCGGTGGAACCGGTGACACTGGAACGTTCGGTCGTGGACGCGGCGGTCTACCGGGACGGCCTCCGGATAGAGGCGCCCACCGACCTCGCCGACATCTACCGCAGGCTGCCCGACCGACCCGGCACGATGGCCTGGATCGGCCTCTTCCGCCCCGCCGAGGCGCAGCTGCTGGAGGCCGCCGACCGGTTCGACCTGCACGAGCTGGCCGTCGAGGACGCCATCGTCGCCCACCAGCGGCCGAAGCTGGAGCGCTACGGCGACACCCTGTTCGTGGTGCTGCGCGCCGCCCGGTACCTGGACGAGGCGGAGGAGGTCGACTTCGGCGAGATCCACCTCTTCGTCGGCCCCGACTTCGTGCTCACCGTCCGCCACTCCCAGGCCCCGGACCTGTCGGCGGTGCGCCGCCGCCTGGAGGGCGACCCGGAGCTGCTGGCGCTCGGCCCGGAGGCGGTGCTGTACGCGGTGCTGGACGCCGTGGTGGACGGCTACGCGCCGGTGATCGCCGGCCTCCAGCACGACATCGACGAGATCGAGACCGAGGTGTTCGGCGGCGACCCGCAGGTCTCCCGCCGCATCTACGAGCTGTCCCGCGAGGTGATCGAGTTCCAGCGGGCCACCCGCCCGCTGTTGGAGATCATGAAGAGCCTGGAGGCGGGCTTCGGCAAGTACGGCACCGACGAGGAGCTCCAGCGCTACCTGCGCGACGTCGCCGACCACGCCACCTACGCCGCCGAGCGGGTGGACGGCTTCCGGCAGATGCTCCAGAACATCCTGACCGTCAACGCGACGCTGGTCTCGCAGCGGCAGAACGAGGAGATGAAGCAGCTCGCCGAGGCGGGGCACGCGCAGAACGACGAGATCAAGAAGATCTCCTCCTGGGCGGCCATCCTCTTCGCGCCGACACTGATCGGCACGGTGTACGGGATGAACTTCGAGAAGATGCCGGAGCTCAGGTGGGCTTTCGGCTACCCGTTCGCGATCGGGCTGATGGCACTGGTGTGTACCGGGCTGTACCTGGTGTTCAAGAAGCGGGACTGGCTGTAGGCCGGGCTCCGGAGCGCCGGCTTCCGGGCGGGCCGCGTGCGTACCGCCCGGCAGTCCCCGTTACTCACCGGACGGTGACGACTCGGCCTCGGTCCAAGGACGTTCGGTGCCGATTCGGGGCCGGCGGGGGAGCCTTCCCGGGGACGGGGAGGAGGCCCAGGTGGGGGCGATCGTACGGATCCTGGTGGTGGCGGCGGCGATCGGCCTGCTGCTGGGCGGGGCGGTGAGCGTGGTGCTGTTCGTGTTCGCCGACTGGTGGGGCGCGTTCGCGGACGCGGTGCACGACAGCGGGTTCCCGTACTGGGGGAAGAACCGGCATCCCTAGTCGCGGTCAGCCCAGCAGCCGCTCGTACTCGGTGGCCGGGTCCAGCTGGCGCCGGTACTCGACGTGCAGCCGAACGGCGCCGTCCGCGTCGGCCAGGCGGTCGAGCGGGCCCTGACCGGCCGGGAGCGGACGGGGCTGCGCCCACTGCTGGGCGAGGACGGCCAGCGGGGTGCCGTCGTTGCCGCGCACCACCCAGGTGGCGCGGCCGCCTCCGATCAGCGGGAGCAGGGGCCGGGGAAGCCCGAGGGCGGTGAGCGCCGTCGGGGTGTCCAGGCCGTCGGGGAGCGTGACGGTCCGGGCGTGGGGGGCGTCGGCGTCGTCGCCGGCCGCGACGCTGTCCCGGGTGAGGAGGATGAGCATGACGGGAGGATAGGCCCGGCCTGTGGGCGCGTTCGGGAGGTCGTGACCCGCAGGGGTGACGGCGAGGGCCTCACCCGTGTGCCGGATTGACAACGATGCTTGCCGTAGCGGCAAATGGCAGGCATGGCTGACGAAGAGTTCGAGAACGTCCTCACCACGGTGGGCCCGCGGCTGCGGGCGCTGCGCCGGGAGCGCGGCACCACACTCGCCACGCTGGCCGCCGCCACCGGCATCTCGCTCAGCACACTGTCCCGGCTGGAGTCCGGGCAGCGCAAGCCGACGCTGGAGCTGTTGCTGCCGCTGGCCCGGGAGTACCGGGTGCCGCTGGACGAACTGGTCGGCGCCCCGGCCACCGGTGACCCGCGGATCCACCCGCGCCCGGTGACCAGGAACGGCCAGACCATCGTCCCGCTCACCCGCCACCTGGGCGGGCTGCACGCCTACAAGCACATCGTGCCGCCGGGCCGGAACACCGGGCCCGAGCTGGAACTGAAGGTCCACGAGGGGTACGAGTGGCTGTACGTGCTGTCCGGACGGCTGCGGCTGGTGCTCGGCGCGCACGATCTGGTGCTGACGGCCGGTGAGGCCGCCGAGTTCGACACCCGCACCCCGCACGCCTTCGGCAACGCGGGCCCGCAGGCGGTGGAGTTCCTCAGCCTGTTCGGACCGCAGGGCGAGCGCATCCACGTCAGGGCGCGGCCGGGAACCTCTGTTCGGTAGGTTCGTTCCTGACAGGGGGTCTTCGTTCCGGCTCCCGCCAGGCCGTCGGGAGGGGCCGAGGAAATGAGTGTGCAGCAGAGCACGGAGTCCGGCGAGAGTGACGGAGCCGGGGAGCGCGAGAAGGCCGGGGACGGCCGGGTGCAGGCGGGTACGGGCACCGCGGTGACGGAGGGCGCGGGCGCGGGCGCCGGTGCTCCCGGGAAGACCGGCGAGGAGGCCGAGCGCCCCCGGAAGAAGCGCCCGTTCTGGCAGGAGCTGCCGATCCTGGTGGTGATCGCGCTGGTGCTCTCGCTCGGCATCAAGACCTTCTTCGTGCAGGCCTTCTCCATCCCCTCCGGCTCGATGGAGCAGACCCTCGCGATCGGCGACCGGGTGCTGGTCGACAAGTTCACCCCGTGGTTCGGCGCCGAGCCCGAGCGCGGCGAGGTGGTGGTGTTCCGCGATCCGGGCGGCTGGCTGGAGGGCACCCCGACGACCGCCGGCGGCTCCGTGATGGGCACCGTCCAGAAGGCGCTCAGCACCGTCGGCCTGATGCCCTCGGCGGACGAGAAGGACCTGATCAAGCGGGTGATCGCGGTCGGCGGGGACACCGTCGTCTGCGAGGCGGGCGCGCCGCTGAAGGTGAACGGCGTCGCGCTGGACGAGCCGTACCTGTTCCCCGGCGCGACGCCCTGCGACAACGACCCGGTCGGCACCGTCACCGTGCCCAAGGGCAAGCTGTGGGTGATGGGCGACCACCGCAACAACTCGCGGGACTCCCGCTGGCACCACAACGAGAGCGGCGACGGCTTCGTGCCGGTGGACAACGTGGTCGGCCGGGCCTTCGTGGTCGCCTGGCCGCTGTCCGACTGGTCCACGCTGCCGGTCCCGGACACCTTCGACAAGGTGCCGGCCGGGGCGGCGGGCGCGGCCGGCGCACCGTTCGAGGCGCCGCCGGCGCCGGCGGCCGCGGCACTGGCCGGGATCGTGCCGCTGGCCCTGTGGCAGCGGCGGCGGTCGGTGCGCGAGGAGTCGGTGCGCAAGGCGTCGGCGTACGGGGCCCGGGCGCGGAAGGACCGCTGAGGCCGTTTCACCCCCGCACTCCGACAGGCCGGCCCGGTTCGATCGTCTTCGATGGAACTCCTCCGCTGAACTCTACACGCCTGTAGAGTTCAGGAGGTGGGCTGCACCCCTCTTGCCCGCCAGGATCGAGCCCGGCACTGACTTCGCCATTGCCCTCGCCGCCCTACGGGGGTCGGTGGAGACCGACTAAGTCC
>NZ_JBHVFE010000242.1:0-13050 GCF_042801945.1 Kitasatospora sp. NPDC057542 | reverse complement strand
GTCTGCGGGAGTTCGGCGGCAGGCCCTAGGCTTCCTCCCATGACCGCGACTACCGGCCGCCGCCTCCTCCTGGTGCACGCGCACCCCGACGACGAGTCGATCGGCAACGGCGCCACCATGGCCCGGTACGCCGCCGAGGGCGCCCGGGTCACGCTGGTGACCTGCACCCTCGGCGAAGGCGGCGAGGTGATCCCCCCGGAGCTGGCCCACCTGACAGCCGATCGGGACGACACCCTCGGCGCGTACCGGATCGGCGAACTGACCGAGGCGATGCGCGCCCTCGGCGTGACCGACTTCCGCTTCCTCGGCGGCCCGGGGCGCTACCGCGACTCCGGGATGATGGGCGTGCCCGAGAACGACGCGCCCGGCTGCTTCTGGCAGGCGGACGTCGAGGAGGCGGCGGGCCACCTGGTCGCGGTGATCCGCGAGGTGCGCCCACAGGTGCTGGTCACGTACGACGCGAACGGCGGCTACGGGCACCCGGACCACATCCAGGCGCACCGGGTCGCGATGCGCGCGTACGAGCTGGCCGCCGACCCGGCGCACCGGCCGGAGCTGGGCCCGGCCTGGCGGACCGCCAAGGTGTACTGGAACCGGATGCCCCGTTCGGTGATCGAGGCCGGACTCGCCGAGGCCGCCGCCAAGGCGTCCTTCCCGGGCGTCGCACAGCCCGCCGACATCCCCGGCGTGGTCGACGACGAGGCGGTCACCACCGTGCTGGACGGCTCCGCACACGCGGGGCGCAAGGCCGCCGCGATGGCCGCGCACGCCACTCAGATCACCGTGGACGGCGCCTTCTTCGCGCTCTCCAACGACCTCGCCCAGCCGCTGTTCGCCACCGAGTACTACCAGTTGGTGCACGGCCAGGCCGGGCCCGGCGAGCCGGAGGACGACCTGTTCGCCGGCCTCGTGCTCGACGCCGCACACGCCGGGGAGGACGCCCGATGAGCAAGCCCGCCGCCCGGCCGCCGCGCCGTCCGCCGGCCGCCGTCGTCCTCGGCACCCGTGAGGAGCGGCTGGCCGAGCCCCAGCCCCCGCGCGCCGCCCGGATCGCAGCCTATGCCCTGTTCTTCCTGCTCGGCGTCGCGGTGTCGATCTGCGGATCCTTCGTGCAGGCCCTGTGGCCGCCGGCGGGAGTCCTGTTGGCGCTCGCCGCGACCGCCGCCACCTTCTACGGCGGCCTGCGGGTCACCGGCACCCGGCTCGGCGCGGGCGTGCCCGTGGCCGGCTGGTTCCTGGCGATGCTGCTGCTGATCGTGCCCCGGCCCGAGGGCGACAACGTGCTGTGGTCCAACGCCACCTCGCTGGCCTGGCTGTTCGCCGGCTCGGTACTGGGCGTGATCTGCGCCACTCTGCCCACCCGCACCAGTTGGTTCCCCGGGGTGCCCGGCCCCCCGCGCTGACCTGGGTCGTGCACGGCGTACGGTACCGCGTACGACGCGCAGTCAGGAGCGTACGGCCTTACTCTCATACCGGAGGAACCGGACGTATCAGGATCTGTCCGAAGCCGTTCGTCGCTCAGTTCTTCCCAGTATGGTGGTCCCGCAGAACGCCGTACCCGACCGCCGCCCGCCCCAGTCAAGGCCCGGCGACCACGAACCGCGGTCACGCCGCACGGCCCCCCGCGAACCCGGAGCAGAGCAGCATTGAGCAGCCGCGAATCTGACAACGCCCACCCGACGCCCCGGCGCACGGGTCCGGACGCCTACCCGTCGGGCACCCCGCCCTACGGCACGCCGGGGCTCCCCGGCGGCGACCGGACCGACGCCGGACCGGGCACCGCGTCGGGCGGCGAGGACGACGGTCCGAAGACCGAGACCACCCTGACCACCCGGGTCCGGATCAACATCCCCGGCTCGCGTCCGATCCCGCCGGTCGTCGTCCGCAGCACCGTCAAGAACGAGGACGGTCCGGGCGATGACGCCCCGGCCGCCGCCGAGCCCGGCGGCCCGCGACACCGCTCCGCGCCGGCCTCGCCCGTCCTCGGCGTGATGGACGACGGCGGCCGCCAGGCCGCCGCGCCGGCCCTGCCGCCGGAGTGGCAGATCCCGCCGATCCCGCCGGCCACCTCCGAGTCGGAGTCCACCGGTGCCTGGTTCCGGCCGCGCCAGAAGAAGGCACCCGCCGCCGAGCCCGCCCCGGCCGCCGTGCCGGCCGGCGCCGCGAGCGCGACGGAGGCCCCGGTCGCACCCGGCACCGCCGCCGAGCCGCGCCCGCAGGGCGGCGCCCGTCCGGCCGCGGGCCGGGCCGCCCGTGCCAGCGGCGCCCCGAACGGCCGTCCGATGGCGGCCCAGGGCAAGCAGCCGAACCCGGCCGCGCCCGCCGCGCCGTACCGCGCCGAGGCCCCGGTGGAGGAGCCCGGCGTGTACGAGGCCGCCGATCCCTTCGCGCCGGTCGCCGACCCGTTCGGCACCACCGTCCCGGACGCCGGCGCACACGGCGGCCGCCCCCAGCGCGACGGCGGGCAGCAGGCCGGGCAGCCGAACGCCGCGCAGCAGAACCGTCAGCAGCGCAACGGGCAGCAGCGCAACGGCCGGCCGCGCGGCCCGCAGGCCGGGCCGGCCGCCGGGCCGAACCCGGAGGACACCTCGGTCGACGGCTTCGCGCCGGTCCGCGACAACACCCCGCCGCCCACCGCGATATCCGGCCAGCCCCTGAACGGCGCCCCGCGCGGCGCCGACGGCCATCCGCAGCCGGGCCTGTTCGCCTCGGCCCCGACCGGCACCGACCCGTTCGCCACCCAGCGCCCGACCGCCCCCGGCCAGGACGCCCTCGCCACCCCGGCGGGCCCCGGCGCCCTCTTCCCGGGCGCGCCGGGCACCGCCCCGCAGCCCGGCGGCGACCCCGAGGCCACCGCGGTCACCCCGCTGCCGTCCCCGGCCCCCGGCCCCCGCCCCGAAGGCGCCGAGGCCGCCACGGGTGCCCAGGGTGCCAAGGCCGCCCCCGCGCCGACCCCCGCCACGGCGAAGGCCGAACCCGCCGCCCCCGCCAAGGCCAAGCGCGGCGGCGCCGGCAAGAAGCTGGTCAAGCTGGGCGTCTACGGCGTCGGCGCGGTGTTCTTCCTCGGCGCCGCCGCGTACGGCACCGGCCTGATGCTCAACCAGTCCGACGTCCCCAAGGGCACCGTGGTGCTCGGCGCCGAGATCGGCGGCAGCAGCCGCGACCAGGCGATCCACCAGCTGGACGAGTCGGTCGGCAAGGCCGGCCAGCAGCCGCTCAAGCTGAAGATCGGCGACCAGACCGTGGACCTCGACCCGACGGTCGCCGGGCTGAGCTTCGACACCACCGCCACCGTGGACGGCCTGGCCCAGCACAGCTACAACCCGGTCGACGTCATCAAGTCGCTCAAGGGCGGCACCAAGGCCGTCGCCCCGGAGGTCAAGGTCGACAAGGCCAAGCTCAAGGCCGCCCTCGACGGCCTCGCGGCCGGCTCCGGCCAGGGTCTCCAGGAGGGCTACGTCAAGTTCGGCGACCCCGGCGGCGAGCCGATCGTCGTCCCCGGCCGGGCCGGCCAGGCGGTGGACTCGGCGAGCGCCCTGGAGGTGATCGCGCAGGCCTACCGCGACCGCGCCGACGGCAAGCCCGACCAGCCGATCGCCCTCACCGTCACGGCCGCCCAGCCGAAGATCTCCACCCAGGCCCTCCAGGCGGCCGCCGACAGCCTCGGCAAGCAGGTGGCCGCCGGCAAGGTCCACGTCCTGGCCGGCGCCAAGTCCTGGGACTTCGGCCCGAAGACCGCCGCCAAGGCGCTCACGCTCGTCCCGGACGCCTCCGGCAAGATCGTGCCCAAGTGGGACCTCGACGCGCTCGCCGCCCAACTGGGCACCGCGTTCGACAAGGTGAAGGTCAAGAAGAACGGCCAGGTCGCCACGATCACCCCGCAGGACGTCGCCGACGGCATCACCTCGGTGCTGGACAAGACCGGCGACAAGGACCGCACCTTCAAGTTCACGGTCTGACACGTTCGCGGTCCGACCGACCGGCACCCGCGAGGGGCGGGCCCACCATCCGGGCCCGCCCCTCGACAACGGCCCCTCCCGGTCAGCAAGATGTGACGCCACACCATCCGCCACATCCACCCCGGGGAGCACGCCGATGCGCCGCCGCCTCCAGCACCACGGGACGGCCCTGCTCGCCGGTCTCACCGCCGTCACGCTCTCGCTGGCGCTCTGCTCCTGCACCGCCGGACAGGGCGGCGCCGGCGCCCTGCCGTCCGCCCCCGCGTCGCCCAAGCTCACCTCGATCGACATCAACCCGCACGACCGGGCCCAGTTGCGCCAGGGCGGCACCCTGAACCTGGCGATCGCCCAGTTCTCCCGCCAGTGGTCGCCGATCCACACCGACGGCAGCGAGTCCTCGACCGTCGCGGTCAGCAAACCGCTGCTGCCGACCTTCTTCCGCTCGGACGCGGCCGGCACCCAGACCCCCAACCCGGCCTACCTGCAGGAGGCTCACGCCGACCTCAAGGACGGCCGGCAGGTGGTCACCTGGACCCTCAACCCGAAGGCCCACTGGTCCGACGGCACCCCGATCACCTGGCGCGACATCGAGGCCAACTGGCGCGCCCTGAACGGGAGGGACCCGGCCTACAAGTCCTCCAGCAACACCGGCTTCGAACTGGTCTCCGCGGTCGAGCGCGGCAAGGACGACTTCCAGGCTGTGATGACCTTCGACCGCCCGTTCTCCGAGTGGCAGTCGATGTTCAACAGCGCCGGCAACGCCCCGCTGATGCCCGCCGGCCGGATCTCCACGCCGGATCTGTTCAACACCTCCTACATCGACGCCATCCCGGTCACCGCCGGCCCGTTCAAGGTCGAGCAGCTGGACCGCGCCACCCAGACCGTCACGCTGGTCGCCGACCCCTCCTGGTGGGGCGACAAACCGATGCTGGACCGGATCGTCTTCCACGCGATGCTGCCCGACGCGATGCCCGCCGCCTTCGCCAAGGGCGAGATCGACCTCGTCAACAACGGCCCGGACGTGGCCGGTTACCAGGTCATCAGGAACACCAAGGGTGCGGTGGTGCGCCGGGCCGGCGGGCCGGACTTCCGCCAGTTCACCCTGAACGCCCGCACCCCCGCGCTCAGCGACGCGACCGTACGCCAGGCCGTCTTCCAGGCGATCAACCGGGACGTGGTGATCCGCGGCGACCTCGGCGGCCTGGACTGGCCCGCCGTCCCGCTCAACAACCACCTGCTGGTCACCAACCAGAACGGCTACCGCGACAACTCCCTGGGCCTGGCCCGCTACGACCCCGTAGAGGCCGCCCGCAAGCTGGACTCGGCCGGCTGGAAGCTGGACGGCGACGTGCGGAAGAAGGACGGCCGCGAGCTGAACCTGCGGATGGTCGTCCCGGCCGGCGTCACCCCGGCCCAGGCCGAGGCCGCCAACGCCACCCGGATGCTCAAGGACGTCGGCATCAAGGTCACCACGGTGACCGCCCCCGCCAACGAGTTCTTCGACAAGTACGTCAACCGCAACGACTTCGACATCGCCGCCTACTCGCTGCTCGGCACCCCCTTCCCGGCCAGCGGCAACCGCGCCAACTTCGTCCAGAGCGGCGGCACCAACCACGTCGGCGCGGGCAGCCCGGCGGTGGACAGCGCGCTCGACCGGGCCGCCGCCGCGACCGACGCGGCCACCGCCTCCGAGGCGATCAACCAGGCCGACGGCGAGCTCTGGAAGGTGGCCGGCGTCCTGCCGCTCTACCAGCGCCCGCAGCTGTTCGGGGCCCGCGCCGACCTCGCCAACATCGGTGCGCAGGGCCTGTCCGACATCGTCTGGGAGAACGTCGGTTTCGTGAAGTAGCCGCCGGCCTGGGCTGGGGCCGCCACCTCAGCCGTGCAGCGTCTCACGCCAGTAGTGGCAGGCGCTGCGGCGGCCCTCCAGCTCCGTCCCGTACTCGCTGGTCACCGGTGCCAGCGGCGGGAGTTCGGTGCGGCAGCGGTCCTGCGCGCGGTCGCAGCGGGGGTTGAAGGCGCAGCCCTCCGGGATCCGCAGCAGGCTCGGCGGCAAGCCCTTGACGGCGTGCAGGCTCTGGCCCTTCTGGTCCAGCCGGGGGATCGAGTCCAGCAGGCCCCGGGTGTACGGGTGCGCGGGCCGGGCGTACAGCTCCCGCACCGGGGCCGTCTCGACGATCCGGCCCGCGTACATCACCGCGATCTTGTCCGCGACGTCGGCCACCACGCCCAGGTCGTGGGTGATCAGGATCAGGCCCATGTTGTACTCGGCCTGGAGCTCGGCCAGCAGGTCCATCACCTGCGCCTGCACGGTCACGTCCAGGGCGGTGGTGGGCTCGTCGGCGATGATGAGGTCCGGCTCCAGCGCCAGCGCCATCGCGATCATGATCCGCTGACGCATGCCGCCCGAGAACTGGTGCGGGTAGTCGCCGACACGCTGGCGGGCGGCCGGGATGCGCACCCGCTCCATCAGCTCGACGGCCTTCGCCTTGGCCTCCGCCCGGGAGACCCCCCGGTGCGCCCGGAACATCTCGCCGAGCTGGTAGCCCACGCTGAGCACCGGGTTCAGTGCGGACAGCGCGTCCTGGAAGATCATCGCGATGTGCCCGCCACGGATCGCCCCCCGGGCGTTGTCACTCATGGTCAGCAGGTCCTCGCCGCGGAACAGGATCCGGCCCGAGGTGATCCGCCCCGGCGGCATGTCCAGGATGCCCATCACCGCCTGCGCCGTCACCGACTTGCCCGACCCGGACTCCCCCAGCACCGCCAGCGTCTCCCCGGCCGCGACGGAGTAACTCACCCCGTTGACGGCCCTGGCGACGCCGTCCCGGGTGTGGAACTCCACATGCAGGTCGTCGACCTCCAGCAGCGGCGTCCCGGGCTCCAGACTCCCCCGACCACCGCCGATCACCTCCACCGCGTCCATCAGAGCAGCCCTCCTCGGCACCACGGCGTCCACTGCTGGGCGCAGAGCAACTATCAAGGAACGGAGGGCACTTGGCGAGCCTGTGGCAGATTTCTTTTCCGTCACGGGAAAGGGCGCGCCCCCGCCTGCGAGGACGCGCCCAGGTAGTGGCCCCTCAGCCGTCGCCCTGCCCGTCGCCTTGCTCGACCTCGCGCTCCGCCGCGCTCTGCTCAATCTCGCGCTCCGCCGCGAAGTGACACGCCGAATCGTGCCGCGCCGCCCCGTCCAGCCAGGACGGCGCCGCCAGCAGCGGCACCTCGACCGCACACCGCTGCTGCGCCTTCCAGCAGCGGGTGCGGAAGCGGCAGCCGGACGGCGGGTTGGCCGGCGAGGGCACGTCGCCGGTGAGCACGATCCGGTCCCGCGTCTCCCGCGCCGTCGGGTCCGGCACCGGCACCGCGGAGAGCAGCGCCTGGGTGTACGGGTGGGTCGCGTGGTCGTAGATCTCCGCGTCGCTGCCGATCTCGACCAGCTTCCCCAGGTACATCACCCCGACCCGGTCCGAGATGTGCCGGACGATCGAGAGGTCGTGCGCGATGAACATGTACGACAGGTTGAATTCGCCCTGCAACCGCTCCAGCAGGTTGATCACCTGCGCCTGCACCGAGACGTCCAGCGCCGACACCGGCTCGTCACAGATGATGACCTCCGGCTTGAGCGCCAACCCCCGGGCGATGCCGATGCGCTGGCGCTGACCGCCGGAGAACTGGTGCGGATAGCGGTTGATGTACTCCGGGTTGAGCCCCACCACGTCCAGCAGGTCCTGGACCGCCTTGCGGCGGTCGCCCTTGGGCGCCGCCCCGGGGTGGATCTCGAACGGCTCACCGATGATGTCGCCGACCGTCATGCGCGGGTTGAGCGAGGTGTACGGGTCCTGGAACACCATCTGGATGTTCCGGCGGACGGCCTTCAGCGCCGAGCCGGAGAGCCGGGAGATCTCCTCCCCCTTGTAGCGGACCGATCCCCCGGTGGCCGGTTCCAGGTTCATCAGCACCTTGGCCAGCGTGGACTTCCCGCAGCCGGACTCGCCGACGATGCCGAGCGTCTCGCCCTGCATCAGGTCGAAGCTGACCCCGTCGACGGCCTTGACCGCGCCGACCTGCTTCTTGAACAGGACGCCCTTGGTCAACGGGAAGTGCTTGACCAGGTCCCGGACTTCGAGGATCGGCTCGCCGCGCGACACCTCCCGCTCGAAGGCGACCTCCTCCGGCACCACCGCGCCGAGTGTGCCGGCCCCGTCAACGGTCATGGAGGGTCTCCTTCCAGAAGAAGCAGGCGCTGCCGCGCCCCTCCAGCGGCGTCCCGTCGTCCTCGGTGACCGGGAAGAGCTCCGGCACCTCGGCCCGGCAGACGTCCTGCGCGCGAGGGCAGCGCGGGTTGAAGGCGCAGCCCTTGGGGATCCGCAGCAGGTTGGGCGGCAGGCCCTTGATCGCGTAGAGCTCCTGGCCCTTCTGGTCGAGCCGGGGAATGGAGTCCAGCAGGCCCCGGGTGTACGGGTGGGCGGGGCGCGCGTACAGCTCGTGCACCGGGGCCGTCTCGACGATCCGGCCCGCGTACATCACCGCGATCTTGTCCGCGACGTCCGCCACCACGCCCAGGTCGTGGGTGATCAGGATGAGCCCCATGTGGAACTCGGCCTGGAGCTCGGCCAGCAGGTCCATCACCTGCGCCTGCACGGTCACGTCCAGCGCCGTGGTGGGCTCGTCCGCGATGATCAGGTCCGGTTCCAGCGCCAGTGCCATCGCGATCATGATCCGCTGGCGCATGCCGCCGGAGAACTGGTGCGGGTAGTCGTTCACCCGGTCCTTGGCCGCCGGGATGCGCACCCGCTCCATCAGCTCGACGGCCTTCGCCTTGGCCTCCGCGCGGGAGACCCCTCGGTGGGCGCGGAACATCTCGCCGAGCTGGAAGCCCACCGACAGCACCGGGTTCAGCGCGGACAGCGCGTCCTGGAAGATCATCGCGATCCGCCCGCCACGGATCCTCCGCCGCTCCTCCTTGCTCATCTTGAGCATGTCCCGGCCCCGGAAGCGGATCTCGCCGCGCGGGATCCGGGCCGGCGGCATGTCCAGGATGCCCATGACCGCCTGGGCGGTCACCGACTTGCCGGAGCCGGACTCGCCCAGCACCGCCAGCGTCTCCCCGGCCGAGACGGAGTAGTCGACCCCGTTCACCGCCCTGGCCACGCCGTCCCGGGTGACGAACTCGACGTGCAGGTCCCGCACGTCGAGCAGCGGCCCCTCGTACGGTGTCCGCCGCTCGCGCTCGGCGGTGTCCGCCGCTGTACTCACGATGTGCTCCCCTCGCTCAGCGAAGCTTCGGATCGAGGGCGTCGCGCACCGCGTCGCCCATCATGATGAAGGCCAGTACGGTGATGGAGAGTGCCGCGGCCGGGAAGAACATCACGTACGGCGCGGTCCGGATCACCTTCTGGGCGGAGGAGATGTCGATGCCCCAGGAGATGGTCGGCTCCTGCAGGCCGATGCCGAGGAAGCTCAGCGTCGCCTCGGTCGCGATGTAGCCGCCGAGCGCGATGGTCGCCACCACGATCACCGGCGCGACCGCGTTCGGCAGGATGTGCCGGAACATCAGCCGTCCGGTCCCGGCTCCGAGCGCCCGGCCCGCCACCACGTAGTCGGACTGTTTGACGGTCAGCACCGCGCCGCGCATGACACGGGCGATCTGGGTCCAGCCGAGGACGGCCAGGGCGACCACCACGGTCCACACCGTGCGGATGGTGAAGGCGTTCAGCAGCACCAGGGCGCCGAGCAGCAGCGGGATGCCGAAGAAGATGTCGACGATCCGGGAGAGCACCGCGTCCACGGCCCCGCCGTAGTACCCGGCGACCATTCCGGTCAGCCCGCCGAGCAGGGTGACGGCGGCGGTCACGAAGATGCCGACGGTGATCGAGGCCCGGGCACCGTAGACCACCCGGGCGTAGATGGACCGGCCCTGCGCGTCGTAGCCGAACCAGCCGGCGCCGAAGAAGTCCGTCCAGTCCGGCCGCTTGAGGTAGTCGTGCACCAGGTCGGCCCTGCGCGGGTTGGCGTCGGTGAACGCCCAGGGGAAGATCGCCATGACCACCAGCAGCACGATCAGCACGACCGAGAGCAGGAAGATCGGCCGTCGGCGCAGGTCCCGCCAGGCGTCGCCCCAGAGGCTGCGGGCCTCCTCCCGCTTCTCCACGTCGGGTTCGACCAGGGTCTCCTGCTCCACCGCCATGCCCTGCTCTCCCGCGTAGTCGAGACGGGAGACGCCCGGCTTGGGGTGCGGTTCGTACGAGTCCTCGTCGTGGATGTCAGGCATAGCGGATCCTCGGGTCCAGGACCGCGTAGAGCAGGTCGACGAGCAGGCTGGCGACCAGGTAGATGATCACCAGGACGGTCACGATGCCGACCACGGTCGGGCCTTCCTTCTGGTTGATCGCCCGGTACAGGACGTTGCCGATGCCCTGCACGTTGAAGATGCCCTCGGTGACGATCGCCCCGCCCATCAGCGCGCCGAGGTCGGTGCCGAGGAAGGTGATCACCGGGATGAGCGAGTTGCGCAACAGGTGGCGGGAGATGATGGTCCGTCGGGGCAGTCCCTTGGCGGTCGCGGTCCGGATGTAGTCGGCCCGCAGGTTCTCGCCGATGGAGGTCCGGGTGAGCCGGGCGACGTACGCGAGCGAGAGCGAGCCCAGGACGATCGCCGGCAGGATCAGCTGGGAGAGGTCGTAGCTGTCCTGCACCGTCGGCGTGACCCAGCCCAGGTTGGTGGCGAACACGGTCTGCGCGATGTAGGCCAGCACGAAGACCGGGATCGAGATCACCACCAGGGTCAGGATCAGCACCAGGGTGTCCGCGATGCTGCCGCGCTTCAGCCCGGAGAGCACGCCGAGGGCGAGGCCCACGACCATCTCGAAGACGAAGGCCAGCAGCGCCAGCCGGATGGTGACCGGGAAGGCGTCCGCCATGATGTCGGAGACCGGACGACCGGTGAAGCTGGTGCCGAAGTCCCCCTGGAAGAGGTTCCCCATGTAGTGCAGGTACTGCTTCCAGAGCGGCTGGTCCAGGTAGTACGTGTGCTTGATGCTCGCGACCACGGACGGGTCGGCGGCCTTCTCGCCGAACAGCGCGACCACCGGGTCGCCCGGCAGCGTGTAGACCATCACGAAGATCAGCAGCGTGGTGCCGAAGAACACCGGGATCATCTGCAGCACCCGCCGCAGCACGTAACTGCCCATCCGAGCCTCCTTCCTAGGTGCCCGACCGGCCGGGCCGGCAGGCCGGGAGACCGCGCCCCGCTCTCCGTGCGGGAAGGGCGGGGCCGGCCGAGGGGATCAGAGCCCGGGGATTCAGCCCTTGACCTCGACCTGCGTCCAGGCCGGGTTGCCGAAGGAGTCGAACTTCACGTTCTGCACCTTGGTCGAGTAGCCCGAGTTGGTGCGGTAGTACCAGAGCGGGATGGCCGGCATGCCGCTCGGCAGCACGGCCTCGGCCTGCTGGTAGCCGGTCACGGTGTCGGCGACGCTGGGAGCCTCGTCGGCCCGGGTCGCCGCCTGGTCGAACTGCGGGTTGCTGTACCCGGTGTCGTTGGACGCGGCACCGGTGCGGTACACGTCGGCCAGGAAGTTGGCGTTCAGCGGGTAGTCCTGCACCCAGCCGGTCCGGAAGGCGCCGTTGAGCTGGTGCGTGGTGATGGCCTGCCGGGCGGTCTTGAAGTCGGGCTTCGGGTCGCCCAGGCAGTCGACGCCGGTGGTCTGCCGGATCGAGTTGCAGACCGCGTCGACCCACTCCTTGTGGCCGCCGTCCGCGTTGTAGGTGATCAGCACCTTGTTGCCCGGGACGCCGCCGCCCTGCTGGATCAGCTGCTTGGCCTTGGCGGGGTCGAAGGTGCAGAAGTCCCCGCAGGTGCCCGCCTTGTAGCCCTGGACGCCCTCGGCCACCCAGGCGCTGGCCGGCGCCCGGGAGCCCTGCAGCACCGTCTTGGTGATGGTCGGCCGGTCGATCGCCATCGACAGGCCCTGGCGCACCTGGGCCTTCTCCGGCGCCGCCCAGTCGGCCTGGTAGAGCGTGAAGCCGATGTTCTGGATGGCGCCCTGCGGGGCGTCCACCGCCCGGTCGCCGAGGTCGCTCTTGTACGTCGCCAGCGCGGACGGCGGCACCTGGTCCATCACGTCCAGGTTGTTGGACTGGAGGTCGGCGTAGGCGGCCTCGGACGTGGTGTACATCTTGAAGACGATGCCGCCGTTCTTCGGCTTGTCCACGCCCTGGTAGTCCGGGAAGGCCTTGGTGACCACCTGGGTGTTGTGCGACCAGCTGACGAACTGGTACGGGCCGTTGCCCACCGGCTTCTGCCCGTACCCGGCCGGGTCCTTGAAGAAGCCCTCGGGCAGCGGCGAGAAGGCGATGTAGCCGAGCTTGTACTCGAAGTACGAGACCTTGTGGTTCAGCTTGACGGTGAAGTGCAGGTCGTCGGTGACGGTCAGCCCTGACAGCTTGTCCGTGGTGGGCTGGCCGGAGCCCGGGTGGACGTCCTGGTAGCCCTCGATGTCGGAGAACCAGGAACTGTTGATCTGGTTGTTGGCGGGGTTCGCGCCCCAGTTCCAGGCGTCGACGAAGTTCTGGGCGTGCACCGGGGTGCCGTCGTGGAACTTCCAGCCGTCCTTCAGCGTGACGGTGTAGGTCTGGGAGTCGCTGGTGTCGATCCTGTCGGCGACCTGCATCCGGATCTTGGCGTTGCTCGGGTCGTAGTCGACCAGGCCCTTGAAGAGGTTCTGGATGATGCGACCGCCACCGACCTCGTTCGCGTTGGCGGGCTGCAGCGGGTTCTGCGGCTCGTTGCTCTGGTAGCTGAAGGTCTTGCCGGCGTCCGACGAGCTACTGCCTCCTCCGCCACTGTTGCTGCACCCGGTGGCCACCAGGGCCACGGACGTCGCAACGGCGGGGACCCAACGAGCACGGGCGACTACGGGCATGGAGGTCCCTCCTCATGGTGTGTGTCGCATCACACCCCATGAGAAGCGCGCCCCGACGACGGCGCGAGCCAGGTGCACCCGGACGGGTGCCGTGACCCCCTGCGGAGTTGACGCAGCGCCGGATCGGCCGAATGCCGGAAGGGCCCGTGGCGCGAACGCCACAGGCC
>NZ_JBHVFE010000241.1:0-13053 GCF_042801945.1 Kitasatospora sp. NPDC057542 | reverse complement strand
GCTCAGAACCCGGAGGTCAGGAGCGCGGCGGAGCGGGCAGCACGGCCGTCCGCAGGGTCGGGATGTTCCACTGCTGGTTCGCCTCGTACTTGCAGCCCCACAGTTGGAGCCGGGCGCCGCTGGTCGCCTGCCCGAACGGAAGGTCGAGGCAGCGGCCGGAGGCCGGGTGGTACAGCGCGCCGTTCGCGAGCGGGATCCACTTCTGCGCCGCGGTGCCGTCGCAGGTGCGGTACTCCAGCTGCGTGCCGTCGGCCGTGCCGGCGTTCACCGTGGCGATGCACCCGCCCTTGACCCGGACGGTGCCGTCGTTTCCGAACGCGAGCTGCTGCGCCTCGGTGCCGTTGCAGCTCGCCAGCATGATCGGGTTGCCGTTGGCGGTGCCCGCGTTGATGTCGTCGACGCACATGTTCGAGTCGACGCCCGAGCGGACGACGCTGGTCGCGCCCGGCGCGGTCGGAGCCACCGCGAACGGGTAGACGGCGGTGCTGCTGATGCTTCCGTCGAAGCTCGTGGACGGCTTGGACTGGTACTTGTACCGGCCCAGCGTGAACGGACCCGAGGACGACGGGCTGGTGCCGGCGCGGTGGACCTTGGTGCCGGCCAGGACGCCGTCGACGTAGAGCGACATCGCTCCGGTGTCGGCGTTGTAGGAAGCGGTCAGCCGGGTCCAGACACCGAGCCAGGTCTGGGCGGCGGCGTTCTGCGTGTCGGTGTAGTCGTACGACCAGGTGTCGTCGTCCGCGTTCGCCAGGGCGAAGTGCCAGTTCATACCCGGGCCGTCGGTGTAGAGCAGGAAGTTGCTGCTGTGCCCGGTCTCCTGGCTGGCAAACACACCACCGCCCGGGCCGGACTTGGCCCAGGTGGAGACGGTGAAGCTCTTGCGGGTGTCGACCACCGGCCCCGTCATGGTGATGTTCGAGCCGGCGCCGGGGGTGAAGGCACCCACGGTGGCCGACCGGCCGTCCACGGTGTCCGCGACCCAACCGACGTTCGTGGCCCACCCGTCGGCGCGCTTCTGGCCGTCCCGGACGGTGTTGGTGCCGTCGGGCGCGGCCAGCCAGTTGCCGGCGGGGCGGTTGAGGTTGCCGAGTGCGACCGGGGTCTTCTCCAGGCCGGTCACCGTCGGGCCGCTGTTGGCGTCGGGCGCCTTGGTGCCGAGGCCGGCCCAGGCGACCAGCTGGTTGTTGGTGTCCACGGCCCAGAGGTCCGGGATGCCGTCACCGGTGATGTCGCCGTTGGAGCCGACCTTCGGGTACAGCTTGGGGTCGACGCCGTTGGCAAACCTGCCCGTGGCGGGGTCGGCGAAGGCAGAAGCGTCGAAGGTGTTCCCGGGAGCCGGAGTCAACTGGTATGCGTGGATGGTGCCGTCGACCTTCGAACGGGCCCACGCGGTCGGGATGTTCGTTCCCTTGGTCGGCCCGGGGGTGATCAGCTCGTAGTCATCCCAGGTCTGACTTTCGGACAGGAGGATGGCGGGCCCGTCGAGGAACTTGTTGTTGTCCTGGAGGTTGAGCCACAGCCGACCGTGTTCGACGAAGAGCAACGATGAGGACGGCAGGCCGGCCATGCTGGTCCCGGGGTCGCTCGGGGTGTCACCGGTGGGTGACCCGAACGCCGCAATCTGGGTCACCGCAGACCAGTCGCTACCGTTGCCGTACGTCGCGCAGTTGTTGATCGGCGTGTTGTCGGGCAGAACGCACGTGCGGCTCTTGTTCAGTCCGGATGCCGACTGACCGTCGAGATGCCCGGTCGTGTTGTCGTTGGTGTACAGGTAGAGCTTGGCGGCCCCGGGCACGTGCGCGACCAGGTCGTCGACGTTCCGAGCGCTGAACGAGCCTCGGTGGGTGATCTGGATGGTGCTCCAGTCGTTTTTGCCGGGCGCTCCAGGCACCGAGGCCGGAACGGCGCTCGGAGCGGTGTACGGGTCGGTGTTGGCACCGACCAGGCGCAGTGAGCCGGTGCCGTCCGGCAGCAGGACGTCGGCCTTCCGGTCGCCGTCGATGTCGCCCATGATCGGGTCGCCGGCGGCGGGGTTGCTGGGCACGAAGAAGGTGTACGCGACCGGCTGGGACATGTTGCCGGCGTTGTCCTGGGTCTGCAGGTAGAGGAAGTTCGTCCCCCAGTGGTTGGCGGTGTACTTCAGCTGGAAGCTGCCGTCGCCGTTCATCTTGACGACGTTGCCGCCGTCGTTGCAGTTCCAGCCGGTGGCCGCGGCCTGGATCGGGTCGGTGGTCCAGCGGGCGCAGGCAAGGCCGGAGGAGCGGCCGCCGGTGGCCGGGGCCGGGTCGGTGCCGGTCAGGGTGAAGACGCCCTCCTCACCGACGCGCTTGGGGTGCCCGCCCAGGGTGCCCGACTCGGGGAAGTCCGTCGAGGTGATGCGGGCGGTCGGAGGGGTGCGGTCGACGCGCAGGAAGCACATCGGGCTGTTGTCGCTGGTGAGCGTGCCGTCGGTGGTGGAGGCGAACCAGCCGTACTGGTGGCCGTCGATCAGCGACCCGACGCTCGCGTTCTTGCGGCCCGAACTCGCCGCCCAACCGGTCTCGTAGAGCTTCGAGGAACCGTTGTCGTCGTCGTCCCAGATCTTGAACGCGGTCCAGAGCTGCTCGCCGGTCGGTGACCAGGTGTCCACGCTCAGGTTGATGTCGGTGTTGATCCCGACCCAGCCCGGGTTGTCCCAGGAGTTGATGGTGCCGGGGGTCTGGCACTGGCTGTACGCCGCGTCACGCGCGAAGCCCGGCGGCGGGCTGGTCGCGGGGTCGCCGATGTGGGGCGTGAAGTCGTAGGTCACGACGACGTGTGGGTTGTTGGCGAACCGCTGGTGGTAGTACTTGTTGCCCTCGTCGTCGGGGGCGAACATGAAGGTCCAGCCGTCCCAGTGTTCGCGGGCGGCCTGCACCATCTGGCTGTAGACGTCGAACTCCTTGCCGCCGCCGCCCTTGATCCAGTTCGTGCCGACCTTGGCGCAGTTCGACGGCTGGGGACAGGGCTGGGCGTTCCAACGCGTCCACTGGTTGATCGGGTTGCTGTTGGCCGACCCGGTCGAGTAGAGGCCCATCGGGGTGGGGGTCGAGGGGCTGGACGACTGGGCGACGGTGGCGTAGAGCTTGGCGGTGAGGACGGTCGAGTCCCAGAACGCCGAGTTCAGGCCCACCTGGAAGTAGGCGCGCTCCTTGCCTTCCTTCTCACAGCGGTTGTTCGTGTCGATGTAGCCGCAGTAGCCGGCCGCCGGGGTGTCCTGGCCGTACTGCGTGCCGTTGTACTCCGGGGTGTCGGGGTAGGCCGACTGCACCTGGGCCCAGGCCTGGGTGCCGTTGTCGACGCTGGGGTTCCAGCCCGGGTCGATGAACCAGGGGCCGGTTCCCTGCCCGAGGACCGAGCCGTCCGGCACCAGGTCGATGCCGCCGCCGCTGACGGTGGTGGCGACCGGTGCGGTCCGGGCACCGGGGCCGGGAGCCTTGCTGTCGGACCCGGCCGCGGCCGCGGCACCGTCCGCAGCGGGCACCGCGGCGGACTTGGCCGCGACCGTGGGTTGCGCGGCCGGGGCCGTGGAGGAGTCCCACATGACCGGCGTCGGCGCGGTGAAGCGGGCCTTGCCGGAAGCGTCCTCGGCCGACAGGTTCCCGTTGGCGTCCGCCTTGACGGTCAGTCCGTCGGCGGTCGTGTCGAGGTGCAGCTTCTTGATCTTCGGATCGGCGGCCGCCTGTGCGGTGCGCACGATCAGGACCTGGCGCCAGCCACCGGCGGGGGTGGCGCTCAGCTCCAGGTCGACGTCGGGCAGGACGGAGCGGTAGAGCGCGCTGTTGCCGGCGAGTTCGGGCTTCGGCAGGGTGAACGGCGCCTTGATCGACAGCTTCTTGCCGTCGGCTGTCGCCATGGTGGCCAGCGGTCCGCTGCCGCCACCGGAGAAGGTGAGGCCGGAGGGCACGGCGGTGGGAACAACCGTGCCGTCGGGGTTGGTCCGCAGCGTCGCGTCCACGGCGCGCCAGGTGCCGTCGGCGTTCTTGACCCGCTCCACCACAGGGGAGGAGTCGGTGGTCACCGTGCCGTCCGCATTGGCCGTGGTCTGGCTGCCGCCTGTGGTCATGGAGTCGACCACGACAGGCTTTCCGGTGCTCTTCGCCTTCGCCTGGGCGGCGCGGATGGCCTCGGTCTGTGCCGAGCGGGAGTCGGACTGCCCCTTGGCCGGAGGCGTCGGCCAGGAGGCGTCGGCGGGACCGTGGTTGCGGTCGGCGGGAGCCGCCACCGCGATACCGGGCGCCGCCAGCAGCCCTGCGCCGAGGGAGAGGACTGCCGTGCAGGCGAGCGGCAGGAGGCCTGTGCGGAATGTCCGGGATCTCACAGGCCGTCCGGAGCCGGATGGAGACGGAGGATGTGATGTCGACATGAAGGCCCTGTCGTCAGTGGTGATGTGATCAGGAATCAGGCGCACGCTGCCTTCACGTTTGCTTCGCTGTCAAAGCGTTTTGTCGACAAGCTGTCCGACTTGTCAGGGTGATGACACATTGCTCTGCGAGTGATGTTGATCACACATTTCGCTTTTACATCTTTCCCACCTTCGATAGGTCGTGTGCCCCTAGGGTGCCGGAGGCCTGCAGCGATGCGGTCGACGCGATTCAATTTCCGGCAAAGTGTGGGGGGATCAGTTGTCTCGTCCTGTCCGCTTGTTCACCCGCCCGCGAAGTTTGCGGGTGGCCGTGGTGGCGGCTTTGGCCGTCACCATGTCCGTGGTGACGCTCCCTTCGGTCGAGGCGGTCGCCCAAGCGGCGTCCCCTCCCGAGGTGTGGGTGCCACCGAATACGCCGGTTCCGGACGCCCAGCCGGTGAAGGGCGCTGACGGCAAGCCCGCCGGCCACACGCCGGACCCGGGCAAGAAGTGGTCGCCGCCGGCCGATTCCAGTACGCCTTCCGGCAGCGCCACCGCCGTCCTCGGCGGTGCCGGTGCCGGTGCCGCGATGGCGCCGATGGCGGCTGACGCGACGCCGACCAGCGTGCCCGTCCAGGCCGGGTCACTGCCGGTCTGGATCGCTCCGGCGCCCGGTGCGAAGCCGGCCGCCCTCTCGGCGCCGGCCGCCAAGGACGCCTCCTCGGCGCTCCAGTCCCCGGCGCTCCAGATCGAACTGGCCGACCAGGCCCGGACCAACGCTGCGGGTGTGAACGGCGCCCTGCTGGGCGTCACCGACACCGGCGAGGGTGCCGGGGCCGGCCGGGTCCAGGTCGGGATCGACATCCAGGCCTGGGCGAAGAACGCCGGTGCCAACTGGGCGTCGCGGGCCCGGATCGTCCAGCTGCCCGGCTGCGCGCTGACGACTCCGGGGGCCGCCGGCTGCGGCACGCGCACCCCGGTGCCGTCGCACCGGGACGGGTCCACCGGCCGTCTGGTGGCCGAGGTCGACGTTCCCCAGTCGAACCAGGGTGCCGTCGCCAAGTCCCTTGCCGCCGGGGCCTTCGGGAGCCCGGCCACGGCTTCCCCCACGGTGGCGCTCGCCGTCGAGGCGGATGCCAAGGGCGGCGGCGGTGACTTCACCGCCTCGCCGATCACCCCGTCCGCCTCCTGGCAGGCCGGTGCCAACGCGGGCAACTTCACCTACGGCTACACCGTCGAGCTGCCCTCCGCGCTGGCCGGCCCCGCCCCCGACGTCTCGCTCGGCTACGACTCCTCCTCGGTGGACGGCAAGACCGCGTCCACCAACGCCCAGCCGTCCTGGATCGGCGAGGGCTGGGAGTGGCACCCGGGCTCCATCGTCCGCGCCTACAAGGGCTGCAAGGACGCCGGCATCGACAAGTCGGGCGACCAGTGCTGGGGCGGCGACCTGCTCCAGCTCTCGCTCGCGGGCCACGCGGGCCAGCTGGTCAAGGACGACAAGTCCTGCGAGTGGCACCTCCAGGGCGAGGACGGCACCAAGGTCGAGCGGCTGACCGGCCAGAACAACGGCGCCTGGAACGGCGAGGCCTGGCGGATCACCACCACCGAGGGCACCCAGTACTACTTCGGCGCCAACCACCTGCCCGGTGGCGACGGCACCGACCAGGCCAGCAACTCGGTTTCCACCGTGCCGATCTACTGGCCCGGCGGCCAGGACCCGTGCCTGAAGACCGGCTCGCCGGCCACCAACTCCTGGAACCAGATGGGTTGGCAGTGGTCTCTGGACTACGTCGTGGACCCGCACCAGAACCTGATCAGCTACCGGTACGACCAGGAGCAGAACTACTACGCCCGGGGCGGCGGCCAGAACAACGGCAACGGCACCCGGACGCAGTACCAGCGGGCGAGCTATCCGACCTGGGTCGGCTACGGCCAGCGCCTGCCCGACCAGATCGCCGCCAAGGGCAAGGCCAACCCGGCCGCCCAGGTGTGGTTCCGCACCGCCGAGCGCTGCCTGCCGGACAAGGACTTCACCTGCGACCCGTCCCTGCGGACCAAGGCCAACGCCAAACGCTGGCCGGACACCCCGGTCGACCAGAACTGCGACGCGACCGGTGACTGCACCGTCTACTCGCCGACCTTCTGGTCCACCAAGCGCCTGACGAAGATCGACACCGAGGTCTGGGACGGCACCAAGTACCGCCCGGTCGACTCCTTCGCCCTCAACCAGTCCTTCCAGGACCCGGGTGACGGCACCTCGCCGTCGCTCTGGCTGGACTCGGTCCAGCGCACCGGCAGCAACAACCGCACGCCGATCACCCTGCCGGCGGTGTACTTCCAACCGCTGCAGATCGCCAACCGGGTCGCGGGCCAGATCGTCCAGCCGGACGGCACCTCGGCCTCGGTCGAGCCGTACAAGCGTCCGCGCATCCAGAAGATCACCACCGAGACCGGCGGGCTGATCAACGTCGTCTACCGGCCCGCCGAGTGTTCGCGCGAGGCCGGCGGGAAGATGCCGGCGTCCGAGGACAGCAACACGATGGCCTGCATGCCGGTCAAGTGGTACCTGCCCGGGCAGACCGCGCCGGACCCGGTCAACGACTGGTTCAACAAGATCATCGTGAAGTCGGTGACCCAGGAGGACTCGGTTGCCGGCGGTCAGCCGGCGCTCGTCACCGACTACGAGTACGGCGGTGGCGCGGCCTGGCACCGAAACGACTCCGAGATGGCCGACTCCAAGTCCCGCACCTGGGACCAGTTCCGCGGGTACGCGACGGTCACCACCCGCAGCGGCAGCGGCAGCGATGTCGAGGCGCCGCGCACCAAGTCGGTCGCGACCTTCCTGCGCGGCATGGACGGCGACGTCCTCGCCAACGGGACGGCCCGGCAGGTGTCCGTGACGGACGCGCACGGCGGCACCATCAAGGACGAGAACGTCCTGGCCGGATTCATCCGCGACTCCGCCACCTACAACGGCGAGAACGGTGAACTGCTGTCCACCGTGGTCTCCGCGCCGTGGGTCGGTCCGATCACGGCCACCCGCAACCAGTCCGGCGGCATGCCCGCGATCACCGCCCGGGCTGTCAACGTCCTGAAGGTGACCAACCGCGAGAAGCTGGCCAACGGCAGCTGGCGCACCCGCGAGCGCTCCACCACGTACGACTCGACATCGTTCGCCCGGCCGCTGACGGTCTACGACAACGGCGACGTTACCCACCCCGAGCAGCTGCTCTGCACCTCCTTCGAGTACGCCACCGGCCCCGGCGGCGCGCCGACGCAGCTGGCCTCGCGCACTCTCGTCCTCAAGGGGGCCTGCGGCCAGACCGCGACCAAGGACAACACGGTCGCCGACACCCGGACCTACTTCGACAACCTGGCGCTCGGCCAGGCCGGAGCGAAGTCCGAGCAGACCTCGACCGAGGTCCTGGAGCGCTACGACGCGGCGGGCGAGCCGGTCTACCGGGCCACCGCCCGGGCGAGCTTCGACGACTACGGCCGGGTCATCAGCACCGTCGACCCGACCCGCACCGACGCTGCCCACCCGACCGGCGCCGAAACCAAGACCGCCTACTCGCCGGCCACCGGCCAACTGCCCACCCAGGTGACCCACACCAACCCGCTGGGTTGGCAGACCGTCAGCACCCTTGACGTGGGCCGCAGCTCGGCGCTCAAGATCACGGACGAGAACGGCCGGATCAGCGAACAGGAGTTCGACTCCCTCGGCCGCGCCGTGGCCGGCTGGAGCCCCGGCAACGAGCGCGCGACATATCCGGACCGCCCCAACCGCAAGTTCTCCTACTCAGTCAACGGCAGCAAAGCACCCTCACAGGTCCTCAGCCAGGCGCTGATGGGAGACCTGGAGACCTACACCTCCAGCTTCACCATCTACGACGGCCTCGGCCGGATCCGCCAGACCCAGGCCAGCACCCCCTCGGGGGCCACCGGCCGCATGATCACCGACGCGCTGTTCGACTCGCACGGCTGGCAGATCAAGACCAGCGCCGTCTACTACAACGACCAGGCGCAGCCCAGCGGTCAGCTCTTCCTGCCCAACGGCGGAGTCGAGCCGGACGGCAAGATCCCGTCCCAGAGCGTCCAGAAGTACGACGGCATGGGCCGGGTCACCGACTCGATCTTCCAGTCGTACGGTGTCGAGCAGTGGCGGACCCACACCGACTACCTCGGCGCCGACGAGGTCCGCACCACCCCGCCGGCCGGCGGCTACGCCACCGCGACCGTGTCGGACGCCCGCGGCAAGACGATTGCGCTGCGCCAGTACAAGGCCAACACCCCGACCGGTGCGTACGACGAGACCACCTACGGCTACACGGCGGAGGGCAAGGAGGCCTGGCGCAAGGACGCGGCCGGCAACCAGTGGACGTACGAGTACGACCTGCTGGGCCGGCCGGTGAAGTCCACCGACCCGGACTCGGGCACCGGGACGACGGCGTACGACGACAGCAAGAACCTCGTCACCGTCACGGACTCCCGTAGCAAGAGCGCCACCAGCGTCACCGACCTGCTCGGCCGTACCGTCGCGGCCTACGAGGGCACGGCGGTCGACTCGACCAAGCAGGTCGCCGCCTGGACCTACGACACCCTGGCCAAGGGCAAGCCCACCTCCTCGACCCGCTACGCGGCCGGTGCCGCCTACACGTCGGAGATCACCGGCTACGACATCGGGTACCGCGAACTCGGTGCCAAGACCACCATCCCGGCAGTGGAGAAGGAACTCGCCGGCGTCTACCAGACCGACAACACGTATGACGAGGCCGGTCGACTGACCAGCACGTTGATGCCGGACGTGGCCGGCATGGGCCGGGAGAAGCTGACGTTCGCCACGGACGTCGTCGGTCAGTTCGGAGGACTCACCAGCATCATCGGTTCCGCCAAGAACACCTTTGTGGCCGATGTCCGGTACGACCCGTACGGCCGGCCGTACCGCACCACCGTGGGCCGAGCCGGTGCGCAGGTGGTCGCCACCATGCTGATCGACGACGCCACCGGCCGGGTGACGCGCTCGATCGTGGACAAGCAGACCGCCGAGACCGCTCACATCGACTCGGTCGACTACACCTACAACCCCCTGGGCCAGGTCACCTCGGCCCGCAACGCTCAGGACGGCCAGGTCGCCGACCTGCAGTGCTTCACCCACGACTACCTCGGGAGGCTCACCCAGGCCTGGACCGACACCGGCACCCAGACCACCAAGCCGCAGCCGAACGTTCCCGGCGTCGGGGCCTGCACCAACACCGACGGCCCGTCCGTCAGCGGCGGCAAGCCGAGCGTCGGTGGCCCGGCCCCGTACTGGCAGCAGTACGAGTACGACCTCATCGGCAACCGCACCAAGCTGGTCCAGAAGGACGTCACCGGTGACGCCACCAAGGACGTCACCACCACCCAGACCTTCGGCACCGGCCCCAACACCCCGTCCTCCGACCCGAAGACGGGCGGCGGCACGGGCGGTCCGCACGCGCTGATGAAGTCCACCGAGACCGGCCCGGCCGGCACTGCGGTGACCTCGTACACCTACGACGCGGCGGGCAACACCACCTCGATCACCGACACCCCGGGCACCAGGACGCTGACCTGGAACGCCCAGGGCAAACTCGACCAGATCACCGGCACCAGCCAGAGCGGCGCGACCAGCTACCTGTACGACATCTCGGGTAACCAGCTGATCCGTCGCGACCCCGGCAAGACCACGCTCAACCTGGGCGCGGACCAGATCACTCTGGACACCACCACCAAGGTCGTCACCAATGTCCGCAGCTACGCGGCGCCCAACGGCCTCTCCATCACCCGCACCACCACCAACGGAACGTCCAAGCTGGCCTACCAGGGCGCGGACCCGCACGGCACCAACGGCGTCCAGTTCGACTCGGGGACCCTCGCCCACGTCCGCCGCCCCACCGACCCCTTCGGCAACGAGCGGGGCACCCAGCCTGTTGGGGGCGTCTGGGCCGGAGACAAGGGCTTCGTCGGCGGCACCAAGGAGAAGTCGACCGGCTTCACCCTCCTCGGCGCCCGCGAGTACGACCCCAAGACGGGCCGCTTCATCAGCCCCGACCCGATCGTGGACGCCGGCGACCCCCAACAGTGGAACGCCTACGCGTACGCCAACAACAGCCCCATCAACAAGTCCGACGCCAACGGCCTGAAGGTCGGGTGCGACACGGCGGCGGAGTGCGAGAATAACCGGACGGAGCGGATCGACCTCCCGTTCGGCCTTCGCGACACGCCCACGCCTGAAGCGCAGAAGGCGGCTGGCGACCTGGACACCGCGAACAAGGCGGTCAACGAGAACAAGCGCAAGCGCGACGAGCTCGTACACAAGGTCGTCGACATCATCGGCGATCTGATCGGCTTCAACGACGCCCGCGACTGCTTCACCAAGGGCGACGTGATGGGCTGCATCAACACCGCCCTCAACGTGCTGCCCTGGGGCAAGATCTTCAAGGCTATTAAGGTCGGCATCCAGGCACTCAAGATCTACAAGGAGATCGAGAAGGTCTACACCGCCATCAGATCTGGCGAACGCGCGGCCCGGGAAGCCGAAGCAGCCCTCGTCACCGCCAAGACCGCAGCAGCCGAAGCCCGAGCAGCCGAAAGAGCGGCAGCCAAGGCAGCGGAAGAAAAAGCAGCAAAGGAAGCCGCACCAGATGCGCCCGGCACGGAGCCGACGGCAACCAAGGCCGAGGCGGACGCACCGAAGGTCGAGGCGTGCAACAGCTTCCCGGCCACGACCCTGGTTCTGATGGCGGACGGCAGCGCCAAGCCCATCGGCGATGTGCATGATGGTGACGTCGTCATGGCGACCGACCCGCAGACAGGGGAAACCCGTCCCGAGACTGTCAGCACCACCATCACCACCCCCGACGACAAGGACTTCACCGACCTCACCCTCACCGACGACGCCAGCCCGCGCGGCCCGCCGGCCGACGACCAGGCGAAGATCACTTCCACCTATCACCACCCCTACTGGAGCGAGACCCGTCAGCAGTGGGTCGACGCCGGCGAACTGACCCCTGGTGAACACCTCCGCCAGCCCGACGGCACCACCCTCACCGTCCAGTCCGTCCGTAACTACCCCTACGCCGTCACCACCCATAACCTCACCGTCGAACAGCTCCACACGTACTATGTTCTGGCTGGCGCCTCCCCGGTTCTCGTACACAACTGCGGATATGAGAAAGAAGCAGCTGATGCGCAAGCGCGGGCCCAGTCGCTCAAGGAGCAGTGGACGGCCTCGACCGGGTACAACGGCGGCACTGTCGCAGTGATTGGTGTGCGGAATATTGAGACGGGCGAAATTATCAATCGGATCGCCGTGAACGGCAATAGGAATATGCCGAAGTTTATCTCGGGTGCTGGCGAAGAGTTCATCAAGGGGCATGGGCATGCGGAGCAGACCATTTTCCGGAGCCTCGCTGCCAACGAGGAGGTGCTGTATGGTGGCACCTCGAGAAACGTCTGCATGAAGACCTGCCTCCCCTTCGTGCGAAGTTGGGGTATGCGGCTCGGTGGCCCAGTCTTCCGTGGTGACGATTTCAAGACCGCGCACCGCATGTTCTGGCGAACCTGGCGATATTAGGAAGTTCTGAAATGGCGATTAAGGGTTATGGGGAAAGCCTGGGGGAGCCTTCCGGCATCGAACAGGCTGTGTTCGATGGCTCTGAACTCATGGAGCGGCCTGGGTTCTGGGCGGCTTACTTTCTGAGCCAGTCGATCGAGGATGACGTCCTCCTCGCCGAAGCTTGGGGTGTAGAACCAGTCGTAGTGCGAGGTATGCAGGAGCTTCTGTCCACGCCGAGCGCGTGGCCCGTATTCGAAGTCAGTATCCGCAACGGTGCGAAGCTCGTCGTGGTCTATCGGAATCTCGAAGATGATCCGGGCGTGGACTATCTGGTCGTCCCCAGGGCCGATCAGGGTTGCATCAGGATTGCCACCCTGGAAGGCGAGTATGAAGGGCCGGGGATCTCCTGGCGCGAACTCCTTGCCGTGGCGCAGCTCTCGGCCGATCCGATGGATCAGGCCAAGGTGCTGCTGTTGTTGGCGCCGATGCTAGGGGATGTTGAGGCTGCGACCGGGGCTGGCCTCGCCATTCTGTCGGCGGCGCTGCGAACGGTAGGCGGCGTGGGGGATATCGAGAGTGTTGCCGAGCTCATCGCTGCCGAGAACCTGCAGTGGGAGCCTGCACAGTGGCACACCACCAGCGAGGGCCTGACTGTCTGCGACTCCGAGTCGAGCCCTCGGAATCCAGGCAGTGTCAACGCGCTGGCATCCGCAGACCTGCGTACCGTCTCTGATTTGCTGGCTATCTGAACCAGTGGCCAACGTTGGCCATCGTCGTGTCGCGCGGCACGGTCGGGCCGTTACGCCCGATTCAGGACTGGGGAGTCTTGAATCGGGCGTTGCCAAGAGAGCACAGGAGTCGCGAGTGGCCGCTTACCTGGACCGTGAGGGAGCAGAGGGGATGGTGGTGCCGGTGCAGGATTCGCCGTTGCTACCGCCAAGACAGCCGCCCTCCGAGTAGCTGAAAGGCGGCAGCTAAAGCCACAGAAGACAAAGCAGTAAAGAATCAGCCTCCGACGCAGGAGGAACAGATCTCAAGGCGGTAGCCAAGGAGGCTGCCGAACCGGCAAGCACCAGCTGTCTGTGGAGCTCGAAGCTAGATGCCCACCCCGCTT
>NZ_JBHVFE010000240.1:0-13090 GCF_042801945.1 Kitasatospora sp. NPDC057542 | reverse complement strand
CCGCTGCTCTGCCCTCGACCGGCCTGGCGCAGCGTAGCGCCGCCCACGGACCGCAGCCAGGGCTTCGGTCCGTGCGTCGCGGGCTCGGCCGTTCGGGCGGTGTTTCGGGCTGGAGCCCTGCGGACTCACCCGGTCAGCCGATGATGTGTCGGCCCCAAAATCTACCTTTTTGCGGACAAGCTTCATAAGTTCGTCAGATCGGAGATTCCGGTGCCCCCACAAGTCCTCCCAGTCGTGCCGGTGGCGGATCCCGGCGCCGACGCGGCCGCCGACGCGTTGTTGCTGGATGTTCCGCGAGGAGACCTGCGCCGCGTGCTGGCGTACCTCCTGTCCCCTTCCCACCTCCAGTACTCGGCGATCATGGATGTGCTCGACGACGCCGCCGGTGACCTGACGCTCACCCAGGTCTGCGAGGGGCTCCGGGCCCGCGGTCTGGAGATGAGCGATGCGGCCGTCGCGGGCCGTCTCGGTCGTCTCCACCGACAGTTCGAGGCTGTACGGCCCGATCCCGGCAACGACTTCGCCCGGATCGAGGATCTGAATGCCACCCGCTGGCGGTACAGCACCACCGCGGACGGGCGCCTGGTCCACCGCTTCTGGCGTCGCATGCGCGAGGAGGGCACCGGTCGGCATGAGATCCCACTGACCAGCCTGCAGACCATCGTGAGTGCACTCCACCGGCTCGCGCACGAACACCTGTCGCCGCAGGAGACGGCGCAGCAGGTGGAGGCACTGTTCCTCGGCCACGACGCGCTGGACCGTTCGATGGAGGGCAATGCCGATCATCTGGCGGGGCTGGCGAACCGGTTCAACCTGGATCGGGAGGAGGCGATCGAGCTGAAGCGGCTGCTGGTGGCCTACGCCACCCACGTGGCCGCCCAGGTTCAGGAGGCGGTCTCGCGCGCGTTCGATCTGCTGACGGAGCTGCGGCCGCGTTTCGGTGAGCTGGCGGGAACGGCCGCCTCCCAGTCCAGGGCCGCCGCCCTGGTCTCCAAGGGCTATCTGGTGGCCGCCCGCGGGGCGAGCGAGGAGCACTGGGTTCAGCTCCTGGAGTGGTGCCGGCCAGTGGAGGGCAGGGCCGCACGGTTCACGCGTGGCCTGGTGCTGGCGATCCGCCCGCTGCACCTGAACCTGCGTCGGCTGCAGGGCGGTAGCCACACCTCTGTGCGCTCGAGGGCGATCCGGTTGGCGAAGGTGTGCGAGGACCGGGAGTGGGGCGGGCAGGTGACGGCCGCCGCGCTGGGCGACCACGGGTGGATGAAGCTGTCCGGCTGGAGCGAGGACGGCGACGGCGCCTCGTGGCATGACGGCCCGGTGGTCGACATTCCCTCTCTGGAGCGGGCTGCCGCGCGCTCGGGTGCCAGGAGCGGACCCGTGGCCCGGGCCCGGAGCCGCAGTGCCGCGCAGGAGTTGCTGGAGCAGGTCGAGCGCGAGCAGGCGCTGGCCCGGGCTTCGGCCATCGCCGAGGTCTTGACCAGTAAGGGGCCGTTGTCGCCGGACGCGGGCCGGGTGGCGCTGGAGGCCGTGACGGCGGCGCTCTCGTCCCCCGGCCGTGACGGTGTGCGCAGCGGCAGCGACCGAAGCCGTCGCCTGGTGTGCGCGGTGAACACGTCGGAGGGGGTGGGCCGGGTGACGAGCGAGGGCTGGTCGGCGCTGTTGCCGGGGCGGCGGGTCGCCTTCCACTACGGCGGGGCGGCCGCGAAGGGCGGCAGCGGTGCCGGGTCGGGGGGTGGGGCGTGAGTGCGGTGCGCCAGGAGGCACGGATGGAGGCGTCCGAGGCCTGCCGGCTGCTCATGCGGCGGCCGTGGTTGTGGTCGGGGCGCGACGACGCGGCCATCGAGGCCGTGCACCGTTTCGAGGACGAGGTGCGCTCGCTGGTTCGCGATCTGCAATGGCGTCTGGTGGTGGAGCCGGACACGGTGCGGTTGTCGAAGAGCCCGCCTCTGCGCTCCGGGGAGCGGCTGCTGTTCGAGGCCTCGGTGTGCCTGTGGATGTGGCTGTGCGTGGCCGCGATCGAGCAGTTGCCCTTCGTCACAAGGACGGCCGACCTGGTGAGCGGTGCGCGGGAGGTGGCCGGTGAGGCCGAGATCGTCTGCACCGGCAGCCTGGAGGAGCTGCGGCGGCTGCGGTGCGGCATCGAGATGTTGTGCGAGCGCGGGGTGGTGGAGGTTCTCGACGGGACGCTGGAGGAGCTTGAGGATCCGGACGTGAGCGCGCTGCTGAAGCTGCGCCATGACCGGATGCTGTGGCTGGTGGCCAACGCCGGCCCGCTGCACGCGGACGGCACGTGGATGGTCGATCCGCTCGCCGAGCCCCGCGAGTGGATCGAGGGGTGCGCGGCCGAGGCCGGCACCGGGGCTCGGGTGCTGCGCCGGCTCGTGGACGACACCGTCGTGCATTGGGCGGATCTGTCCCTGCCGGAGGCGCACTGGCTGCGCACGCAGCTGGACGGCAAGGTGGCCGAGGTCGCCGAGGCCCTGGGGATGTGGGTGGAGGAGCGGGCCGAGGGCGTGGCGCTGGTGCTGGACGGCGAGCACGCGGCCCTGCAAGGGCACTCCTTTCCCCAGCGAGGCACGCTTCAGCACGCGGCGGTCCTGACCCGCGACTACGTCCTGGCTTCCGGACGGACGGACGGCGCCGGGTGCCCGGGGCCGGGGTGGCGGGCGGTAGCGGCCGAATCGGTCGGTGAGCAGCTGGCCCGGTGGGCCCGTACCCATCGTTGGTGGAGCGACGCCTACCGCTTCAACATCCCGCTCCTGGTCTTGGAGGTACGGAAGTTCTGGACGCGGCTCGGTCTGCTCCGGGTCGCCTGCGGCTACATCGACACGTGGTGGCTGTCCCCGGCCACCGCCCGCTGGGCCGGGCCCTGCCCGATGGTTTCGGCCACGAACGAGAACGAAGGGCGGGTAGGGACATGAGCAGCATGTTCGGCAAGGACGCGGACCCCGTTGCAGGTGGGGTTTTCGGGCCCCCTGCCCGGGCTGCCTCCTGGGACCGGTATGAGCGGCGCTGGCACCTGGTGGAGGTCGGGGTCAGCAACGTGTGGAAGTACACCAGCGCAGAGGTGTTCGCCATGCCTTCCGGACGGCTGATGTGGCGGGCCAGCAACGGCATCGGCAAGACGACCGCGCTGGAGATGTCGCCTCCGTTCCTGCTCGACCTGATCACTGACCCGGCCAAGCTGTCGGTCGGCACCGGCCGGCACACCCGGGTGGAGACGTGGATGCGCCTGGGCGCCGACGCCAGCACGCGGCGTGTCGGATACCTGTGGGTGACCTTCGAAGGGCCGCACGCGGGTGCCGGCCAAGGTGAGCAGCAGTCCTACGGCGTACGGATCGAGTTCACGGCCAACGCCGGCCGTCCGGTCGAACTGGTCCCGTTCCGGCTGCCTGGGGTTGCGGTCGCCGAGCTGATGCTGCACGGCGAAGGCGGTGACGAGGTACCGCGCGAGGACTTCTCGCAGCAGGTCGCGCAGGCGGGCGGCCAGGTGTTCCCCGACGCGGACGCCTATCGGCAGGACCTGGCACGGCGTCTGTTCGGCAGCACTGTGCGGCAGCTGACCGACCTGTGCAACCTGATCCGCAGGGTCCGTGATCCGCGTCTTCTCCAGGCCACCAGTGCCGGTGACGCCGAGAAGGTCCTGCGGGACGCGCTGCCGCGCGTCAGCGAGAGCACCGTCGCCGCGGCCAGTCAGGCTCTCACGGACACCTCCTCGGCACGGGTCAGGTACGAGCGCCGGCACCGCACCGCCGAACTCACCGCGGCCCTGGCCCGCCACTGGCGCGGGCACTGCGCGTCTCTCGTGGGCGACCTGCTGGGCACGCTCGAGCAGCGGATCGCCGCCCGTACCCGCTCCCAGGCCGCGTTCAAAACGGCTGCCGAACAGCGCACCTGTGCTCTGGAGGAACGGCAGGTCGCGCGGGGGCACCTGGAGGCGTGCCGGGAGAGTCACCTGGCGTGCGAGGCCGCCGAGCGGGTCGCGGGCGACAAGGCGCTGCAGAGCAATGCCCAAATCGCCGATACCCAGCAGCGGCTACGTACCTGCAGCGAGCTGGTCGACGCCCAGGCCAGTGCGCTGCGGGCCGCGGTGGAGACCGACCGGATGAGGCAGTCGAGCCTGCTCGGGCTGGCCCGGGCGCTTGGCGGGGATGTCAACAGCCTGGTTGCCACGGCGCACGCTGCCGACCCGGAGCTACTGCTGGCGGAGCAGCCGGTGGTGGCGCGGGAGATCGCGCGAGCGGACCTGCGGTTCGGCGACGGGGTACTGCCCCAGGGCGCCGCAGCCGACATCCACGCCGACCCCGCAGGGATCGAGCGGATGGGCGTGACCGTCCGCGAGGCCGCCGAGCGCCAGGTGCAGCTGGCCGCCCGGGCCGAGATCATCCTGGACGACCACGAGCAGGTCACCGGCGCGGGCGCGACGGCCCGCGCCGCGCGGCAGTTCGCGAATTCCCAGGCCGACCAGGCCGAGGAGGACCGGAAGAAGCGCGACGCGGCACTGTGTGCCGCGTCAACGGCGGCCGACGCCCACACGGATGCCATCATGGCCTGGGCCGCGGCACTACCCGGGCTCGGGCTCCACCCGCGCCCCGGATCACGGGACGAGGCGCGGGAGGGCGAGGGACTGTTCACCGCCGACGCGATGCGCCAGTGGGCGGCCCGGGTCGTCGGGACGGAACCGGCTGCTGTCCTGGCCTGCGCGGCGGAGCTGGCCCGCGAGGCGGGCACGGTCTCGAAGCGGCTGCAGGAGCGGGCCCAGCGGCGGGCCGCCCACCACCAGAGCTCCGCCCGCCGTCTTCGGCGCCAGGCCGCGGACGCCGGGCAGGAGGCCCTCGCGTACGCCAACGGGCAGTTGCCCGCCTTCCCCGTCCCGCACTGGGCCCCACCCGCAGATGACCGGTCCGCGTTCGGCGCAGCGCTCACCTGGGCGTGCGGCGCCCCGGAGCCGGGGCCGGAGCGGGACCTTCTGGAAGCTGCGATCGCCGCCACCGGCCTGCTGGGCGCGGCCCTGGGCAGCACGTCACTGCAGGCCTCGGCCCTGGACGACCTGCCTCTCCAGGCCGCGGGCTCCTGGCGCATCGACCTGAACGGCACAGGGGACAGCGTGACCTGCGGCCTGGATCAGGTACTGGCCCCGCTGCCCGGCGACCCGCGGGCCGAGGCCGTCCTCGCGGTACTTGGCCGGATCGCTCTCGCCGACACCGCCGGCGACGTGGCGGGCTCCGCGCTGGTCATCGGACGGGACGGAACCTACCGTGCGGGCCCCACGCGGGCCCGTGTCCCGGGCGCCGACGACCTCGCGTCGTTGGAGCGGGCCCACCACATCGGGCTGGACAACCGGCGGGCCGAAGCAGGCCGCCGGGCCCGCAGCGCGCGGCTCCGGGCGGACGGCCTGAACCGGCGGGCCGAACGCCACCAGCGGGTGCAGGCTTTGCTCGACGCGCGGGCCGCTGCCCTGGCAGCGGCCGTCTCCGCCTTCCCGGATGACGGTGTCCTGCACGACGCCGAGAATGCGCACGCCACCGCTGCCCTCATCGCCGACGCGTCCCACCGAAAGGCCGCGAAGGCGGACAACGAGGCCCAGGTCGCCGAGGCCGCCCACCGCACCTGTCTGGAGCGGTGGCGGGCCCGGGCCGAGGCCGAGGGTCTGCCCGGTGATGTGGACCGGCTGCGCCGGGCCCAGTCCCGCAGCCGGGAGGCCGCGGCCATCCTGCGCGGGGTCGCCGAGAGCCTGGGTGGCCTGTCCGGCAAGGTGAGCGACCTGGCCGACCTGGCCGACCAGGCCGCCCGGGCCGCCGCCGAAGGCCCGGCCGACCACGAGGAGGCGGTGCTGGCCCTGCAAGAGCACATCGCCCGGCGCCACACCCTGCAGGCCGGCCTCACCGCCCAGCTGGAGGCCCGCGACGCCACCGCCCGCGGTATCCACCTCAGCCACGGGGCGATCGTCGAGGCCCTGAAGGAGGCTGCCGAGAGCCTGCGCCGGGCCGTGACCCTGGAGCAGCGGGCCGAGCAGGACGTGCGCGACAGCGAAAGGGCGCTTGCCGTCGCCGAGGCCGCCCTCACCGGCCAGGAGGAGATCGACACCGCGCTGGTCGGCCTGCGCGCCACGCTGGCCGCCAAGGGCGTGGCCGACGCCCTCGGCGTGGATGCGGGCCTGCCCGCCGAGCAGCTGCGGGCCGAGGTGGCCGCGCGGCTGGCCGGCCTGTCCCACAGCAGCGGCGCCGAGGTGCACGAAGCGGCAGAACTGCTGGCCGTGCACCTGCGGGACCAGGACGGGGAGGACGACTGGCGGCTGGAGTGGGCACACGAGGACAGCCCCGGCGGGATCCTGCCGGTCCGCCTGGCCCGGCCCGGCGCCGCCTATGCCCCGCCGAAGGCCGCCGACCTGGCAGCGGCCGCGAGCAGCAGCGCCGAGGAGGAACTCAACGCCGCCGAACACAAGACCCTGGACGACCTCGCCGTCGGCCTGATCCCCGACGCGATCGGGGCTGCCTGGCAGGACCTCAAAGAGTGGATCCGCCGCACCAACGAGCTCATGTCGCTGGCGGCCGCCTCCTCCGGCGTCGGCGTCCAAATCCGGCACAAGCTGCGCTCCAGCCTCTCGCCCGGCATGCTCCGCATTCACGAACTGACGTGCAAGGAGTCCCGCGCCTCGCGCACCCCCGAACAGGAGGCCGAGGTCCGCGCCGAGATCCTCGCCCAGCTGAGGCTGTCCGACGACCACGTACGGGCGTCGAGCACCGACACCATCGAGCGGCTCAAGGCCATCGTCGACATCACCTCGTGGATCGACCTCTCCTACATGGTCAACAAGCCTGGCCAGAGCCCGGCCAAGCTGACTGACCGTAAGACCAGCGTGTCCGGAGGCGAACGAAGGCTGGTCATCCTCGCCCCCATGCTCGCCGCCCTGGCCGCCGAGCACGACAAGCTCCACCCCGCCGCACCCCGGCTGGTCGCCCTGGACGAGGTCCCCGCCGAGGTCGACACGGCCGGCAAGGACGCCCTCGCCCGCTACATCAGCCACCTCGACCTCGACCTGCTGTGCACCAGCCACGGCTGGGACGGCTCCCCCGCCTCCTGGGACGGCATCGACATCTACGCGCTGGAGAAGCTCCCCGACGGCACCGTCACCTCCAGCCCCATGCACCTTCGGGACAATCGCCTCGCCCAGGCCCTGGAGGAGATCCTGCTCGCCGCGGCGGCATCTTCGTGAGCGGCTGCGACCTGTGCCCGGGCGCCTGTGAAGGCGCCGACCTCGCTCGGCTGACCACCCCAGAGCTGTCGTGGCTGTGGGAGCAGCTCGCCGCCCGCGCCGACAGGTCGGGCGACCTCGACCTGACGGTCGGGCGCATCACCCTCACCGTCCCCGCCGATCCGCGCCGATCCGCCGCCGCCGGCCGCCTCCTGTCCGACCGGCCGCCCCGGGGCGGGACCCGTCCCCGCGCCGATCTGGCACGCCTGACCGACAAGCTGCGGGCGGCCCACGGCGCCCGCCTCACCCCGGGGGCGGTCGCCGCCCACGCCCTGCGCCGCCCGCTGGGCCAGGACGCCCAGGACCGCCGGGCGCAGCACCGACGCGTGAGCGCCATCGCCGACCGGTTCCGCGCCCTGCTGGCCGAACTGCCCGACAGTGCCCGGGTGCGGCCCGCGCCGGAACCGGCCCTGAAGGCCCTAAGGGGCGGCCGCTGGCTGCACCGCCTCGCCGACGCCCCCGACGGCCCCCTGCTCGCGGAATTGGCGACCCAGGTCCTGGCCGCCCTTCCACCACCGGGCGAGCGCATCGACCGACGGGTGCTCGCCCAACGGTTCACCGGCACCCCCAAGGCCCTCGACCGCGGTAGTGCACTGGCCGGCCTGATCCTCGCGCTCGCCGCCGCCGCCGGCGCCGTCACCGACCCCGCAGACCAGCGCACGGCCTGGGACGGGCTCGGTGTCGACTTCGACAACCTCACCGGCGGGCTGCTGTCCCTCAATCTCTGGCCCGCCGGCTACACCCTGCCTGCCGACGAGCCCCTGCCGCTGACGCCCTACACACTCGCCCGCTGCCGCTGGCCCCCGGCGCCCGCCCCGCACGCGTGGGTCTTCGTCACCGAGAACCCCTCCATCGTCGCCGCCCTGCTGGACCACACACCGCTGCCGGCCGGCGCCCGGGTGCTCTGCACCAACGGCACCCCGTCCGCACTCGAGGCCACCGCCATCGCACGCCTGACCGAGTCAGGGTGGAACATCGCCGCCCGCGCCGACTTCGACGCGGCCGGCCTGCGCCACCTGAGCGCCATCACCGCAGCCCAGCCCGCCACCATCCCCTGGCGCATGGCCGCCACCGACTACCGGACCACCCTGCGCACCGGCATCGCCCGGTGGGTCCCCCCGCTCGACCCCGCTCACCTTCGGCCCACCCCCTGGGACCCCGCGCTGGAGACCGCCATACGCCGCCACGCCCTGCCCGGATACGAAGAAGCCCTGCTCGACGACCTCATCCGCGACGTCCTCACCGGACACCCACCGCCCGCTCCGGGCCCGAACCGCACGTGACCCGCCCACCGCCCGCAAGGTGCTGCCGACCAGCGCCGGGCGCCGAAGCGCGGCCCTCTCGGAAGGAGTCGGTCGGTGTGCCCGTGGCGTTTCCGGCACGGCCCGGTGCGCGGGTCCCGTCCGCCTTCTCGTGTCCCTCTGCCACCGGGCTTTGCAGATCGGCCGTGGAAAGGCCGTCTACGAGCGCGCGTGCCCGCCGCAGTGTTGCCGTCAGCGTGGGCAACGCCTCAGCCGTGTCGTGGCAGCGCTGGCGGACCCGTTCGGCCAGTTCGTCGGTGTCGCGACTCAGCGGGTCCGCCAGGGCGCCACGGCGCTGGGCACTCATGAGATGGCCGCCGAGGTGGCGCACGGTGTTGGGCAGCCGCTCGAGAACCGCGATCGCCCCGTCGAAGGCCTCCGCCAGGGCCGCCAGGTCCAGGGTGGGGCCGGCCATGGCTGCCTCGTTGAACTCCCGCAGCAACAGCGCGGCCCGGCCAACCAGTGCCGCTACAGCCGGTTCGGCATGCGGCCCTGCGCAGAGAGCTGGTTCCGTAGCGAGCTTCGTCATGCTCTGGAACGTACGAGCGTCCCCTGACTGCCTGTCCGGTCATCGGAGCAATGCGGTCGCCCGGACGAGGACGACTTCACCCGCATGGCCGTTAACCGCTGGCGACCGACGCCGCACTGTCCGGCCAGAGGCTTCACAGACGGCGGACGTTCGTCATCGACAATGCGAGCTCTGGATTCCCGACTCGCGGTCGCCCTCCGGGCCTTGTCGGGCGGGGTGGGAGCGGCCTCCGCAGGCGAGGTATGCCTTCACGATGGGCTCCAGGCCGCTGTCTGGGCGCAGGTAGACGTGCCGGTGCGCGGCCTTGATCTGGACCGCGTTGAGGCGCCACACGGTCCGGGTCGGGAGGGTGGCGATCTCGTCACGGGGTGACCGGCCGACGATCAGGTGCCTGGGGCCGAGCGGGAGGACTACGGCGTCGGCGTCCCCCAGCGCCATCCCGTATTGGATCGTGTCGCCGCGTTCCCTGATCGTCATGGCCGGGACGTCGCCGAGGAGGTATTCCCCGGTCTCGGGCCTGAGGATCTGCAGCCCCGAGCTTCGGATGATCTCCTTTGCCTGCGCGAAGTCCTCTTCGATACGCACGCGGAGGTCCGCTCTGCTGTTGTAGTCGTCGTCCAGCTCGCGCTTGAAGAGCTCGTCCGCCGCCGCCTCCAGGGCCGCCGCGCCGGCGGGGCGCCGACCGGTGCGGCGGAAGGTCTCCTGGCTCAGGGCGTCGGAGTACTCGGTGATCAGCCTGTGCTTGAGGGTTGCGCGCACTGTAGTGACGTTCCGGTTGTAGACGTCGAGGTAGTGGTGGGAACGGATCCAGTGCAGGGCGATGAAGTCCTTCAGCACCTCGACGTGGCGGGCGTCGTCGAAGACGTTCCCACGCTCGACCGCGGCGGCCGCGGTGTGCAGGCGGTTCTCGACCTGGCCCCAGAGCACTTCCAGCGAGGCCGAGGCGACCGGCACGAAGTCCCGCACCGCGCCGATTCCCTTGACCGCTCGACGTTGGTGGTGCCGGTGCGGATGGTCGAGATCGAACCGCTGGACCCGCAGGCCCTGGATGCCGTCGTCGACCGCGAACCGCTTGAGCAGCACCTTGGACACGACATGCTGGCTCATCACCGGGTGCGCGGTCTCGGCACGCACGGCCTCGATACGGGCCTGCCATTCGGCCCCGGCCTTCGGGCCGTGCGGTGAGGGCGTGTTCATCCGCGCAGTCTCCCAGGGAGGCCGACCGGCGCGGCGCCGGGATCAGGCGGGCGGGACTCCCCGGACCACCGGGTAGGCCTGTGTGCGCAGGCAGGAGCGGGCGTGGGATAGGGCCAGGGCGGCGAGGCGAAGATGGTGGTTGACGACGGGGACCGGGGTGCCGCGCAGACGGTCGGCGGCGTGCAGTGCGTCGGCGGCCTGTTCCAGCAGGTCCCCGGCCCGGAGCACCGCGCGGCCCCGGTCACTGGCACGGTACTCCCCGGCCAGCGCCCCGGCCGCGCGTGCGAGTTCGCCGACGCCCGGGTCCTCGACCGGTTCGGCGCCGAAGAACTCCAGCACGCACGCCAGTTGCGTCACCCGGGCGGCGCGGCGTGCCTCCCACCACGTGCTCACGTGGCGATCATGCACCACACCCCGCCGCAATGCATGGAGAATGGCCCACTCCCCCACCTCGTCGGGCACTCGGTCCACGGAGGGAGAAGAGCCTGTTCCGCAGCGGCCGTCTCACCCGCCCACCGGGCGCAGCACCGGCACGGGCTCGCCCGGGAGCTGTGCGCGGCGCCGGATCAGGGGATGAGCAGGAGGGCTTCGACCGGCCGGCTGCCCGGTGGTGCTGGCCGTGAGCGCCGGCGGTCCCGCCCGCCGGTACATCCGGCCCGCTGTGGTCAGCGGTTTGGCCCATGGTTCGCGCTCAGGCCCGTTGATGACACGGCGCCCCTAACCGCTCCCGGCCTCTTCCAGGTGGTCTTCTCCCGAACTGCGGCGTCTGTGCCCGCCGCGCGGCAGACTGCCCGACGGGATCGCCGCTCGGCGGCCCGGAGGAGACGGAGCGGTCGAGATGCCGGACTTCTGGGACAGGGCGACCGAGCTGCGCATGGTGCGCGCCCTGGACGCCTGCTGTGCGCTGCTGGGGGACGTCGCGGACTCAGTGGCCCGCCGTGCGGTGCTGCAGCGGCTGCTGACCGTGCTGTTCGAGGCCGGCGGCGGCACCGACGACCCGATGTCGGAGCTCTACGCCGCCACGGATGTCCTCACCGACACCCCGGCCCCCACCGGTCTGAGCGACCAGGAGGCGCTGCTGTGGCTGGAGCGGGCGCAGCGGGCCCGCACCCTGGCCTTGATGCACGAGGTGTCCGGCTGGGCGCCCTACGACGCGGCCGAGGTCGACGCGCACCCAATGTGGCGGGTGCACCGGCTCGGCGCGCTCCCGCGCCGCCTGCGGCTGCTGGCCGCCAACACCGGTGTCAGCGCTACCGGTCTCGGCCGCGCGGCGGGCCTTGCGCCGGTGCGGGTCGGCCAGTGGGCGGCGGGCCGTTCCCGGCCGGGGACGGCCGAGCGGGAGGCGCTCGCCGCCGCGTTCGCCGTCCACCCCGGCTGGCTGGCCGAGGAGCTGGATTCCCGTACACCGGCCGACTGGTACGTGTTCGAAGGCGACTGTCCGTGCGACTGTCAGGAGCCGGTGTTCGCCCAATCCCCGCTGGACGGCCGCACCACCGGTATCGGGGCCCTGGTCGAACAGGGATTGTGGTGTGCGGGCGAGGAGGGCTGCGGCCAGCCCTACCTGGTCGACGGCGACATCTTCCACCCGGCCCCGACCCTGCCCGACGGCTACCGTGAGCGTTTCGCCGCCGCCACCGGCGGCGACCAGCCCAGCAACTGCGGCCCCGAGCTGTCCCGTCCCTGGCCGCACGCGCTGTGGAACACTCCCGCCGGACCGCAACGACGCGGGCCCCTGCGCCTGCCTTCCGTACTCGCCCGAGCCCCTGGTAGCCGCTGGTGACTGCAGTGCCGCCAAGCCCGTCGCCGGCAGGCCTCGCACCGTCCGCACCACGGCGGCGATCTGTGGCGACGCCGGGGCCGGGCAGCAGCCTGACCGGCCCCGTCTGCGGTCCCGTGCCGGGGTGGAGACCGGCCGGGGGGAGCCGCAGGACGCGGCGGTGGAGCGGGCGGCCGTCAGCGCAGGGCGGCGGCGATGTCGGCCAGGGAGGCGGGCCCCTGTACCGAGGTGATCGCCTCGGCCGCATCGCCGGCGTTCACGTCGTGGGCCAGTACGTAGACCGGGGTGAGCGGTTCGCCGTTCGGCCCCGAGGGATGGCGGGTGGCGGTGACCACCGCCCCGGTCTTCGTCCAGGCGCGTGGATCTCCGGCGGTGGGCGCGGCGATGGTGATGTGCCAACGGCGCCCGAGCCGGTCGAAGGCGGGGCGTTCGTCGCTGCCGAAGGGGGCGGGGCCGCCCTCGCCTCGGTCCAGGGCCTGCCGCCATGGCTCGGCGAGCGGCTCGTGGTCCTTGTAGAAGGCGTGCTTGTCCGGGTACAGGCGGGGCGGGGCAAGCCGGGTGTGCAGCGGCCCGTCGAGCCAGGCGTCGTAGAGCGGGTCGGCGGTGGTGTGGTCGTTGCGCCAGGTGTGGAAGGCGGGTTCGAGGGCCAGCTTCTCGAACAGGGCGCGGGCGCGGTCGGCGAGCTCGGTGAGTTCGGCCGCGAGGTAGCGCTCGCCGGCCGTGCCGACGTCGTCGGGTCCGGTGTGGCGGGTGAGGGCGGCGCTTGCGCGGCGGGCCTGGTCCAGGTCGGCGGCGGCCCGGTCCGTCTCGGCGATCGCCGACTGGTGGCCGGCGGCCGCGAGCTGTGCGGTCTCCTCGACGCGGTCGTGGGCCCGGCGGCGCGTGCGGGCGGCCTTCTGGGCCTGGTGCAGGAGGGCGACGCGGTCGCGGCAGACGGCTTCCTCGGCGCGCAGGCAGCAGGCGATGTGCGCCCACACCAGCCGGTGCACCCGGGCCGGGTCCGCCCCGGCCTTGGCCGCGCGCCGCCCGGAGGC
>NZ_JBHVFE010000239.1:0-13156 GCF_042801945.1 Kitasatospora sp. NPDC057542 | reverse complement strand
CCCCGGGGCCGCGCCGCGCCCCTCGGGGGCCGGTCGCCGCCCCGGGGGCTGCTTGGTCGGGCCGCCCTTGAGTAACTGATGGCGGAAGCCGAGTACGGCACCCGCAGTCCTCCCCGGGCTCCGGGGGCGGCACGGCACGAAGCCGCCTCGGCCCGACGCCCGGCAGGACGGTGCGTAGGGCCTGTTCGGCGGCCTGCGGGTCGTAGTCCCCGAAGTGCTGGAGGACGGCGGACCAGGGTTCGCGGTAGGTGGCCCAGTCGTCGGCGGGCTCGCCGGCGTTGTAGGCGTCCTTGACCTCTTCCGCGTTGAAGTACGCGGTCAGGGAGGGGTGGGCGCCGCGGTCCACGGACGTCAGCTGCCCGTTCTGGCGCAGGCTGACCCGGCCCCAGACGCCGATCTCGGGGTGTGTGCCGAGTTCGGCGTTCGGCACTTCCAGGACGATGGCGAAGACGTTCTTGTCGGCACCCCAGTCCACGCCGGTCCACTGGAACTTGGCGACGATGCCGTCGAGGTCGGCGAAGAACGGGTCGCTGCGGAACCCGGCGTAGAACGTGTACGGCCCGGAGTGCGCCGCGGTGGTCTCGGCGCCGAAGTTCACCGGCACGTCGATGAAGAGCTCCTGGCCGAGGGCCTCGTGGGAGCGGGCCTGCTCGCCCGTGGCCCGCAGGACGGTGACGCTCTGGCGGCCGTCCTCAGGCGGGGAGAAGACGAAGCTATACGCCACGTCGGAGCGGTGGTCGCCGTCGGTGTCGACGTTGACGCGGTAGACGGCGTCCGGGTGGAACGCCTGGCCGCCGATGGGGGCGACCGGGTTGACGTTCAGGATCAGCACGGTCCGGTCGCCAGGCACGGTGAAGGCGAACAGGTCCGTCATGTCGAGGCGGGCGTCGTCCAGGGGAGCGGAGGTTGGGGCCGCTGAGGTGATGAGACATGCCCACCAGCATGAGCAGCCCTGCCCCTTCGTGCCCGGCTGGCGGGCTCTTCGTGCCGCGGATTCACACCGATGCCGCCCCGCCGCGTCCGTCGGGCCGTGCTGGTGGAGCGGATCACCGAGCGGGCTCCCCGCCGCCGACGCTGACGGCCGCGCCTTGTTGCCGGCCCGTTGTCCATCGATTGTCTGCCGGGACGCTGGGCTCAGGTGCTGCCCGGGGTGCCGCGACCGTGTTGACCAGGGCGTTGACTGTATGCCGACGAGGTCGTTGATCGTTTGTCTACCAGTATCCCTGACCGTATATCAGGTCCGGTCACGGACTCGGCGGCTTCCGGACGGGGCCGCCGGCGGACGACTCAGGAGGACTCGCATGTCCCGTATTCCCCTTCGCGTCCGCGCCGCGGCCGTCGCGGCCCTGGTCATGGCCGTCGCGCTGCCCCTCGCGGGCACGGCCACCGCCTCGGCGGCGGTTCACCCTTCCAACTCGCGCCCGTTCACGAGAGCCCCGCCGGACATCTCCGGTCCGGCCGGTGATCGGACGGCAGCTCGTCCGTGGACCGCACGGGGGCCCCGGGGCGCCACCTCCCGGATGGCTTCCCGCCGCGCCCCGCCCCACCCCGGGCCGCGGTCCACGGCTCCGTCGCCGAGTGGGCGGACGAGAGCATGTCCGTCCGGCTCACCGGTGAGAACTCCACCTCCGTCGCGCCCCGAAGAGGGCCGCCGAACGGCCCCGCCCCGGACGCGTCGAACGGAGACCACATCCAGGGGGCGTTCCGGGTCCCGGCGTCGACGGCGAGCCGGACGGTGTCCGGGGCCGGTGGGTCCTCCCGGTGGCGAGCGTGGAGCCGACGGACGAGATTCCCGGTTCCGGCATGTGATGATCGAAATCCAGCCATGTGACGTGGGTCATACGCTGGGAGCTCCATTTAGCCGGAAAAGGAGCCTCCTTGTCCGGGGGTATATTCAGGTGAATGGCCTATGGTGCGCGCACCACATTCCCGCCATAGGGGTCGCACCCAGCATGGAGGCGAAATAATTAAATATCGGACATCGCGGCGCGCTCGGGATGTTTCGAACGCCTGATCGCTCGATCTGGATCAAGCCACCCTATGGTTCGAATCTAACTGTCCTGTTTAGTTTCTGACGGCAGTGAGGCGTCGAGGACTGCCGAGGGGGGACGGCAGCGAGACGTCGATGACTGCCGAGGGGTGCGGCAGTGGGACGTCAATGAATGCCGCGGGGGGTTGAGGCGCTGACATTGAGTGCTGTTCCTCGAGTCCGCGCCATTTGGGTCCGTAGTGGGTCGCACACAGCCCCGCCGCCCAAGGCCGTCCAATGCTCCGGGTTTATTCCGGGGGCCACCCCAGCATTACTGTGACATTCCTGCCGCTCAGTCCTGCCCGAAGGGATTTTTGGCATGACAACCGTGCGCCGCACACTTGGCGTTCCGCCATTTTTCTGCCCTTTGCCCGACGCCGTGTACGACAAGCCGGAGGAAATAGATGCCGGCGCCGTCGCCTGGATGTTCCGGCAAGGGTTCCGCAAGGAGGGTGACTGGCTGCCGCGCATGAATGCGGGTTCGTACACCGCACACTGCATGCCGTACGTCCTCGACCGGTGCGCCGAGATCATCACCTATGTCATGTACTGGGGCGGCGCCTGGGACGACGACCTCGACGTGATCCCGGGGCTGGACCAGCCCGCACCGCTGACGGTCCACGTCAGCCGTCTCAAGCACATCCTCGCCTCGCCCAAGTCCGTCGTGCCGCCCGGAGACGCGTACCTCTCCTCCTTCCAGGACTTCTGGAACCACATCTCCACCGTGTCGACCCCGGGCCAGCTCGAGCACCTGCGCCAGGGTTTCTGCAGCTACTTCGACGGCGTGCTGTGGAAATGTGCGAACCAGAGCCTCGATGAACTCCCCGAACTGGGCGACTACCTGATCATGCGTGGCAACGATGTGGCCGGCCCCTGGCTGACCGCACTCACTCCGATCGGCGGCGGCTACGAACTGACCGCAGCCGAACGCCTCGATCCCCGGGTGCGCGCCGCCTCCGAAGCCGTATCCGTCATCGTCGGTCTCGACAACGACCTGATCTCCATTCACCGGGAGAATCTCCAGGGCTTGTTCGACCAGAACGCCATCAGCATCATGGTGCGCGACCGGCAATGCACGCCCGAGGAAGCGGTCGCCGAGGTCCGCGCGCTGCGCGACCGAATCATGTCCCTTTATCTGAATCTGCGTGACCAGGTCTCCGCGACCGCCCGCCCGGAACTGCGGCGATACGTCCACGAGATCGGCTACTGGATTCGCGGGCACATCATCTGGGCGGACTTCACCACCCGTTACTGCGCGCCTGTCGACCCGGAGACCGGCGAAGAACAGGACTTCGGTGGCTACGGCCTGCTCTGGGCCGACGAGCCGGCTGACGCCAACCCTGCGCCCCTGCCGATTCCACAGATCGCCTGGTGGTGGGACCAGTTGGAGAAGTGACAGCGGCGACGCAAAGTCCGACAGGTCCACAAGTTCGCCACTAACCGCATGGAGGTTTGTTCCGTGACAGGCCAGGAAACCCGCAGCTACACGAAGGGCAGCGCACCGAATGCCCTGCCCGTGCTCGGGCACGCGAATCAGCTGCGCAGCGACCCGCTCACCTTCCTCCGATCACTGCCCGAGCAGGGCGATCTCGTGAAGATCATGGTGGGGCCGACCCCCATGTACATCGCGTGCCACCCTGATCTGGTCCACGAGATGCTGACCGACAAGGTCAAGGACTTCGTCAAGGGCGGTCCCGTGATGGACCGCGTGCGCACGGTCCTCGGAGACGGGCTGGTCACGGTCGACGGCCTCGTCCATCGCAAGCAGCGACGCCTGATCCAGCCGTCCTTCCACCCTGCGCGCATCGCCGAGTACGTCGGCATCATGCAGAAGCAGGCAGCCGTGTCGGCTCATGAATGGCCGGAAGGCAAGAACGTCGACCTCCTGATGCAGATGGGCAACCTCAGCGCCGACGTGGCGCTGAGCTGCCTCTTCTCCGAGCCCGGTGAGGGCGAGGTGCGCCGGGGCGGTCACCACGGTCTCCCGACGGCCCTGAACACCGTGATCGACGGCATGTTCTTCCGCATGCTCAACCCGCTGCCGGCGCTGTCCTTCCTGCCCACTCCCGGCAACCAGCGCTACAAGCGGGCGGAGGCGCAGCTGCACCAGGTGGTGAACGAGACCATCGACCGCTACCGCCGCTCGGGCGACGGCGGCGGTCTGTTGCGTACGATGATGACGGAGGTCGACGAGGAGGGGCACCGCTTCACCGACCAGGAGCTGCACGACCAGTCCATCACCCTGCTCCTCGGAGGCGCGGAGACCACCGCCGTCCTGATGTCGTGGATCTTCCACCTGCTGCACGAGAACCCGCAGGTCGCCGCCAAGTTGCACGCGGAGCTCGACGAGGTGCTGGCCGGCCGCCCGGTGACGGCCGAGGACCTGAAGAAGCTGCCGTACACCCGCAACGTCGTCGCCGAGGGTCTGCGCCTCTACCCGCCGGCCTGGCTGCTCAGCCGTCGTGCCGCTGTCGACACCACGCTCGGCGGGCTGCCCGTGCCGGCCGGCACCGAGCTGTCGTACAGCCCCTTCCTGCTGAACCGGGACGCCCGCTACTTCGACGCCCCCGACAGCTTCGAGCCGGACCGGTGGCTCACCATGTCGACCACTCCGCGCAAGGGCGCCTACCTGCCCTTCGGCGCCGGGAACCGCAAGTGCATCGGTGACGCGTTCGCCCTCACCGAGGCCCAGGTCATCGTGGCCACCGTGGCCCAGTACTGGAAGCTGGACCGCGCCCCGGGCACCCGCCCCACGCGCGCCCTCGTGCGGATGAGCCTGCGTCCCGACCAGCTCACGGTGGTGCCGACCCGTCGGCAGCCGGCACGCGAGCCGCAGTCCGCCGCGAGCTGAACCCGTTCCGTTCGACCGACAGGGGCCCGGCGGGTGCCGCACCGGGCCCACCCCTGCCCGGCATGCCCTCCACCATGTGAACCCGCATGTACGGAGGGCATGCCATCCGGCGCGGCCCGAACACCCACCACTCGCCCCTCCCTCGGCGACCCGCACCTGCGGTGCGGCCCGGCGACTGCCGGGACCCTCCTTCGCCCGGCCGGAAAGTGATGCCTCTCGGCGCTTTCCCTCCCATGCCACGTCCTCGCGGACGCGGCCACATGGTCTTGACGAACAGGAGTAACGACATGAACTCGACCACCAGCCTTCGCGAGCTGGGAGCCGATGCCCTGGACTCGGTTCATCTGCGCGGCCTGATCGACGAGCGATTGAACGCCTTCCTCGACGCCAACTGCGACAGGCAACCCCACCTGGTCTCGCTCATCGAGCACCTGCGTGGCTTCCTGACCGCCGGCGGCAAGCGCATCCGGCCGCTCTTGTGCATGGTGGGCTGGCACGCGGCGGGCGGATACGGCGACACGGGGCCCGTCATCGGCGCGGCGGCCTCGCTCGAACTCTTCCACGCCTTCACCCTCATCCACGACGACGTGATGGACGCCTCCGACACCCGGCGTGGCCGTCCGACCCTCCACCGGACGCTGGAGACGGGTGCGGACGCCACGACCGCCGAGCGGTTCGGCACCAATAGCGCGATCCTGCTCGGCGACCTGGTCATGGTGTGGTCGGACGAGCTGCTGTACTCCAGCGGCATCGACCACGAGCGATTGGTCGCCGTCCGACCGCTGCTGGACGCCATGCGCACCGAGGTGATGATCGGTCAGTACCTGGACCTGCTGGCCACCGGGAAGCCCAACGAGGACGTCGAACGGTCGCTGGCCGTGATCCGCTACAAGACGGCGAAGTACACCGTGGAGCGGCCGCTGCACATCGGCGCGGTCCTTGCCGGAGCGGACCAGGCCCTGCTGGACGTCTTCACCGCCTACGCCCTTCCGATCGGCGAGGCCTTCCAATTGCGCGACGACCTCCTCGGCGTCTTCGGCGACCCGTCCAAGACCGGCAAGTCGGTCCTGGACGACCTGCGGGAGGGCAAGGCGACCGCTCTGATGGCACACGCCCTCCACGCCGCCGGCGCCGAGCAGGCGCGGGTGCTGAGGTCCCTGGTCGGCGACCCGGACCTGGACGAGGCAGGCGCCGAGACGGTTCGCGGGATCCTGCGGGCCACGGGCGCCGCCGACAAGGTAGAGCAGATGATCACCGATCGTGTGCAGCGTGCCCGGCGGGTCCTGGACGAGACCCCGTTCCCGGACGAGGTCAGGAAGACCCTCGAAACCTTCGTCACCACCACGACACTCCGGACCACCTGAGCACCACGTCGGCGCGGGTCGCCACCGTCCCGGCGCCGCCACACGCGTCGCTCGCCTCGCGAGCCCACCCCGTCCGGAACCCGCTGCCGGGGGCGACCGGGGGAGAACCGGCCCGGCACCCGCCAGGGACGCGGTTCCGCGAGCACGCACCGTCGGGTGCGGCTCGACGCCCTGGCCCGCCCTGCGCGATGACATCGCTCGCGCCGGCGGCCGCGACCGCCGGCCACGGTGGTCCGGGGGTGGCCCGGGCGTGACGCGGCGCGCGGTCGAACGGGCTTACTTCATTCCTTCCTAGAAATCTGGATGACGCGATCTCAATGGAATTTCGACAAGGGGAGCTGAGCACGTCGACTCCACCGGCCTCGGCGGCAGGGACAGCGGACAGCCGCCGTGCTCGCTCGGTCGGCACCGGCCACGCCCATGCCAAGGCCATTTTGCTGGGGGAGCACGCGGTCGTCTACGGAGCCCCGGCGCTCGCCCTGCCCGTTCCGCAGCTGTCGATCACCGCCAGCGTCGGGTTCTCCACCCGCGGTGAAGAACCGGCAGGTGTGTCCTTCACGATGACCGGATCCGCCTGGAAGGAGGTCGGAACGCAGGCATCCGAGGGGCTGCGTCGGCTGACCACCGACTTCAGGGCATCCACGGGCATCGACGACGGCCGGCATCTCGATGTGATCATCGACGGTTCGATCCCGCTCGGCAGGGGGCTCGGCTCCAGCGCGGCCTGCGCCCGTGCCGTCGTCCTCGCCCTGGCCGACCTCTGCGGCCGCGAGGTCTCGCAGCGGACGGTGTTCGACCTGGTGCAGACCGCCGAGAACGTGGTGCACGGCAAGGCCAGCGGCGTCGACGCCATCACCGTCGGCGCGAGCGCGCCGTTGCTGTTCCACGCGGGCGAGGCCCGCACGCTGCTGGTGGGCTGCGACGCGCTGTTTGTCATCGCGGACAGCGGCACCGTCGGCAGCACCAAGGAAGCGGTCGACAAGCTGCGGGAGAGGTTCCGACTCCACGCCGGAGCACAGGAGCGGTTCGTCCGCCGGGCGTCGGAACTGACCAGCGAAGCCGTGACCACCCTCGCCGCCGGCCGGCCGGAGGAGCTCGGCTTCCTGCTGACGGAGTACCACGGAATGCTCCGCGAGGCCGGGCTGAGCACTGACCGGATCGAGGGGATGGTGAGTGCCGCGCTCGCCGCAGGAAGCCTCGGCGCCAAGATCACCGGGGGTGGACTGGGCGGCTGCGTGCTCGCTCTGACCCAGCCCGAGCAGGCGAGAGAGGTCACCCGGCGGCTGCACGAAGCGGGGGCCGTGCAGACGTGGATCGTCCCACTGAGGAGGCTCGTCACGCATGTCTGAGCAACAGATCACCGTGCGCCGCCTGCAGGACCGGCAGGGCGCGAACGGGGCCACCGCCGTCGCGCACCCGAACATCGCGCTGATCAAGTACTGGGGGAAGCGCGACGAGCGCCTCTTCCTGCCGTGGACCAGCAGTCTGTCGATGACTCTTGACATCTTCCCCACGACCACCCGGGTCCACCTCGACGCCGAGGCTTCGGACGACGAAGTGACCTTCAACGGCGTACCCGCGGCGGGCGAGGAGCGGCGGCGCATCGCCGGGTTCCTCGACCTGGTGCGCCGGCGGGCCGGGCTCACGCACCGGGCCGTCGTCGACACCCGCAACACCGTACCCACCGGGGCGGGCCTGGCGTCCTCCGCCAGCGGCTTCGCCGCGCTCGCCGTCGCCGCCGCCGCCGCGTACGGACTGGACCTCGACGGCACCGGTCTCTCCCGCCTGGCCCGCCGCGGTTCCGGCTCGGCCTCGCGGTCGATCTTCGGCGGCTTCGCCGTCTGGAACGCTGGCAACCCCACGGCGCCGCCCGCGGAGGCCGACCTCAGCTCCTGCGCCGAGCCGGTACGGACGGGCGACCTCGACCCCGCACTGGTCATCGCGGTGGTCAACGCTGGCCCCAAGGAGGTGTCCAGCCGCGCGGCGATGCGCCGCACCGTCGAGACCTCGCCCCTGTTCGAGCCTTGGGCCGCGTCGAGCCGGGACGACTTGACCGAGATGAGGGCGGCGCTCCTGCGCGGCGACCTCGACACGGTGGGTGAGATCGCTGAGCGCAACTCTCTCGGCATGCACGCGACCATGCTGGGCGCGCGCCCTGCAGTGCGCTACCTCGCGCCCGCCTCGCTCACCGTCCTCGACAGCGTGCTGGGGCTGCGGCGCGACGGCATACCGGCCTACGCGACCATGGACGCCGGACCGAACGTCAAGGTGCTCTGCCGTCGTACGGACGCCGACCGGGTCGCCGAGGCCGTGCGCGACGCTGCCGCGGGCGGCACCGTGCACATCGCCGGGCCCGGACAGGGCGCCCGCCTGGTGGACGCGGGCGGACGATGACCTCCGGGCGAACGGTCGTCCGCAGTGCGCCCGGCAAGCTGTTCGTCACGGGCGAGTACGCGGTGGTGGAGCCCGGTACCCCGGCCATCGTGGTGGCCGTGGACCGGGAGATCACCGCCACGGTGACCCTCTCCGAAACGGCCGACATCGTGATCTCCTCCGATCTCGTCCCCCGGGCGGTGAACTGGCGATGGCTCGACGGCCGGCTCCACGCTCCCGGCACGGAGAACGGGGAAGCCGACGGACACGGCGCGCGGGGCGCACTGACGCACGTGGTGGCAGCGGTCGAGACCGTGGGACGACTGCTGGCCGAACGCGGCCTGCCCATGCCCGGGCTGGACCTCTCGATCGGCAGCCGGCTGCATGACAACGGCCGCAAGTACGGCCTGGGGTCGAGCGGCGCGGTGACCGTGGCCACGATCGACGCCATCACGTCCCTGTGCGGACTGGACCTCTCACCCGACGCCCGGTACCGCCTGGCCGTGATCTCCTCGGTCGGGATCGACCCCGTGGGCTCCGGCGGTGACCTCGCCGCCAGTACCTGGGGCGGCTGGATCGCGTACCAGGCACCCGACCGGGCCTTCGTGCTCGACCTCACCCGCCGGTACGGCGTCGAGGAGGCGTTGCGCACGCCCTGGCCGGGCCACTCGGTCCGGAGGCTTCCGGCCCCGCGCGGCCTCGCCCTCGAAGTCGGCTGGACCGGCAACCCGGCCTCCACCGCCTCGCTCGTGTCCGGTCTGCACCGCCGGATCTGGCGCGGCACCGCGTCGCACCGCGCGTTCGTGGAGACCTCCACCGACTTCGTACGCGCCTCGATCACCGCTCTCGAGGCCGGCGACGACCAAAGCCTGCTGTACCAGATCCGCCGTGCCCGGCGGGAGTTGGCCCGCCTCGACGACGAAGTCGGGCTCGGCATCTTCACACCCGAGCTGACGGCCCTGTGCACGGTCGCCGAAACCGTCGGCGGTGCCGCCAAGCCGTCGGGCGCGGGCGGCGGCGACTGCGGCATCGCGCTGCTCGATGCCGAGGCCATGCACGACATCTCACATGTACGGCAGCGGTGGGCCGCGGCCGGGGTGCTGCCCCTGCCCGTCCGGCCCGCCCCGGAAGGGACCGAGAAATGAGCGCTCAGCGCAAGGACGACCACGTCCGGCTCGCCATCGAGCAGCAGGACACCCGCAGCGGGATCAACCAGTTCGACGAGGTGTCCTTCGTCCATCACGCCCTGGCCGGCATCGACCGGCCGCAGGTGTCCCTGGACACGACCTTCGCCGGGATCTCCTGGCAGGTGCCGCTCTACATCAACGCGATGACCGGCGGGACCGCCAAGACCGGCGTCATCAACCGAGGTCTGGCGATAGCGGCCCGCGAGACCGGGGTACCCATCGCGTCGGGCTCGGTGCACGCCTACTTGAAGGACCCGACGTGCGCCGACACCTTCCGCGTCCTGCGCCAGGAGAACCCCCACGGTTTTGTCATAGCAAATGTCAACGCGACGGCATCGGTCGACGACACCCGGCGTGCCCTCGATCTGCTGGAGGCCGACGCCCTGCAGATCCACGTCAACACGGCGCAGGAAACGGCCATGCCGGAAGGCGACCGGTCCTTCGGGTCCTGGGTCCCGCAGATCGAGAAGATCGCGGCGGCCGTTGACGTACCCGTGATCGTCAAGGAGGTCGGCAACGGCCTGAGCCGGGAAACCGTCCTGCTGCTGCGACAACTGGGGGTCCACGCGGCGGACGTCGGCGGCCGGGGCGGCACCGACTTCGCCCGGATCGAGAACGGCCGGCGACCGCTCGGCGACTACGCGTTCCTCCACGACTGGGGCCAGTCCACCGCCGCCTGTCTCCTGGACGCTCAGAGCGCCGGTCTTCCCGTGCTCGCCTCCGGCGGCGTCCGCCATCCCCTCGACGTCGCCCGCGCCCTGGCCCTGGGCGCCTCCGGCGTCGGGGCCTCCGGAGTGTTCTTGCGCACCCTGCTCGACGGCGGTCCCGAGGCGCTGATCGAGCAGCTCACGAACTGGCTGGACCAGCTCGCGGCCCTCCAGACCATGCTCGGCGCGCGCACTCCCGCGGACCTCGCGAGCAACGACCTGATCATCCACGGCACCCTCCGTTCCTTCTGCGCCGACCGGGGCATCGACACGGGGCGACTCGCCCGGCGTTCCCGATCGGCCGACACCCTTCACAACGCGACAGGAAAAGCACAGTGACCGACACACACGCCATTGCCAGGGTCCCCATGAAGTGGGTCGGACCCCTTCGAGTCTCCGGGAACGTCGCCAACACCGAGACCCACGTTCCCCTCGCCACCTACGAGACACCGCTGTGGCCCTCCGTGGGCCGCGGCGCGAAGGTGTCCATGCTCACCGAGCAGGGCATCGTCGCCACCCTCGTTGACGAGCGCATGACCCGCTCGGTGCTCGTCGAGGCGACCGACGCCCAGACCGCGTACACGGCCGCCCGCGCCATCGAGGCGCAGATCGAGGAACTGCGCGCCGTGGTCCGCAGCTGTAGCCGGTTCGCCGAGCTGCTCACCGTCCGGCACGAGATCGCGGGCAACCTGCTGTTCATCCGGTTCGAGTTCAGCACCGGCGACGCCTCCGGCCACAACATGGCCACGCTCGCCTCCGACAATCTGCTGACGCACCTGCTGCGGACCGTTCCGGGAATCTCCTACGGATCGATCTCCGGGAACTACTGCACGGACAAGAAGGCGACCGCGATCAACGGCATCCTCGGCCGCGGGAAGAACGTGGTCACGGAACTGCTCGTCCCGCGCGACGTGGTGGAAGGCGTCCTGCACACCACTGCCGCCAGGATCGTCCAGCTGAACATCCGCAAGAACCTGCTCGGGACCCTGCTGGCCGGCGGCATCCGCTCGGCCAACGCCCACTACGCCAACATGCTGCTCGGCTTCTACCTGGCCACCGGGCAGGACGCGGCCAACATCGTCGAGGGCTCCCAGGGCGTCACCCTGGCCGAGGACCGCGACGGTGACCTCTACTTCTCCTGCAATCTGCCCAACCTGATCGTCGGCACCGTGGGCAACGGCAAGGGCCTGGAGTTCGTGGAGACGAACCTGACCCGCCTCGGCTGCCGCGTGGACCGCGCCCCCGGCGAGAACGCGCGCCGGCTCGCCGTCATCGCGGCGGCGACGGTCCTCTGCGGCGAGCTCTCGCTGCTCGCGGCGCAGACCAACCCGGGTGAACTCATGCGTGCACACGTCGAACTGGAGCGCGACAACAAGACAGCAAAGGTCGGTGCCTGAACATGTCCAACGCCGCTTCCTTCGGAATCCACGATCTCTCCTTCGCGACGACCGAATACGTCCTGTCGCACGCGGCACTCGCCGAGTACAACGGCACGGAGATCGGCAAGTACCACATAGGCATCGGCCAGCGGTCGATGAGCGTGTGCGCCGCGGACGAGGACATCGTGACCCTGGGGGCCGCCGCCGCGGCCCCGATCATCGCCCGGCACGGTTCCGAACGGATCCGGACGGTGGTCTTCGCGACGGAATCCTCGATCGACCAGGCGAAGTCCGCCGGCATCTACGTGCATTCACTGCTCGGCCTGCAATCGGCCTGCCGCGTCGTCGAACTGAAGCAGGCCTGCTACGGAGCCACGGCCGCCCTGCAATTCGCCATCGGACTCGTACGACGCGACCCCGACCAGCAGGTCCTGGTGATCGCGAGCGACGTCTCCAAGTACGAACTGGACAGCCCCGGCGAGGCGACCCAGGGTGCCGCCGCGGTGGCGATGCTGGTCAGCGCCGACCCCGCCCTGGTCTGCATCGAGAACGCCTCGGGCCTGTTCACCGCCGACGTGATGGACTTCTGGCGGCCGAACTACCGCACCACCGCCCTCGTCGACGGGCAGGAATCCGTCGAAGCGTACCTGCAGGCGGTCGCAGGCAGCTGGAAGGACTACGGCGAGCAGGGCGGGCGCACACTCGACGAGTTCGCCGCGTTCTGCTACCACCAGCCGTTCACAAAGATGGCCTACAAGGCACACCGCCACCTGCTCAACCACGCGGGCCACAGCGCCGACCAGGCCGACATCGAGCACGCCATCGGGCAGACCGTGGCCTACAACACCTCCATCGGCAACAGCTACACCGCCTCGGTGTACCTCGCTCTCGCCGCGCTGCTCGACCAGGCGGACGACCTGACCGACCGGCCCATCGGCTTCCTCAGCTACGGTTCCGGCAGCGTCGCCGAGTTCTTCGCGGGCACGGCCGTCCCCGGCTACCGCGAACACCTGCGGACCGCAGCGAACCTGGCGGCGATAGCCAGGCGCAAGCCGGTCGACCACGCCCGCTACCGCGAGCTGCACGAGTGGTCCTTCCCGGCCGACGGAGGAGACCACCCCACCCCGCAGCAGACCACCGGGCCCTTCCGGCTGGCCGGCGTCAGCGGTCACAAGCGCATCTACCAGGCGCGCTAGAACACCTGCGATCCCGAACACCTGCGGTCCCATGCGTGCGGGGGCAGCCTCCGCGGCTGCTCCCGCACGC
>NZ_JBHVFE010000238.1:0-13224 GCF_042801945.1 Kitasatospora sp. NPDC057542 | reverse complement strand
CGGCCCAGCCGACTTTCCACGCAACCGCGGAGGCGCCGTCCGCGCTACGCGACGGCCTGGCGGCGCCAGCGGCGGTAGGCCGGTTCGAGGCCGGAGAGGATGGTGTCGAAGCGGCGGGTGCTGGTGGTGGAGTCGACCTGGAGGCGGCTGATCTGGAGGGGATGGGAGGGGAGCCGGGGGCCCAGGCGGTGGTCGGAGAGGAAGCCGAGGCGGTAGCCGAGCTCCTGCAGGACGATTTCAGCACGGACGTCGTGGCCGCCGTCCGGGTAGGCGAAGGCGGTCGGTGGTTCGCCCAGCCAGCGGGTGAGGGCTTCGTGGGCGCCGGTGATCTCGGCGCGCACGGTGTCGTCGTCGCAGCGCCCGAGGCACGGGTGCCCCTGGGTGTGGTTGCCGATGGCGACGCCCCCGTCCCGCAGGGCGAGGAGGTCGCCCGGGGTCAGCTGCTCCTGGCGGGGCGGCCGGCGGTCGGCGCTGACCCGTAGCTCGTGCAGGCTGCGCCGGCGGTCCGGGTCCGGCATGGCCTTGAGCCGTCGGAGCAGCTGGGACGGGTGTCCGCAGTCGAGTGAGCGGGCCCGGCCCCCGTGCCGGGCGAGGAAGTCGGCCTCGTGCCACCAGAACGGCCGTTCGGTGCCGATGAGCTCCGAGATGACGAACGCGGTGGCCGGAATGCCCCGGGCGTCGAGGGCCGGCAGGGCGTGGGTGAGCACGCTCCGGTCGGCGTCGTCGAAGGTGACCAGGACGCTCCGGGGCGGCAGCGGCTGCCGCTCGGTCACGGCTTGGAGGACCGCGTCGAGCGAGACGGGCGTGGCGAGCCGCTGGAGCCGGTCGAGCTGGGCGCCGAAGGATCGGTGGTCGGTCACCCCGTGGTACGCGAGCACGGCGAGCCGCTGGGCGGCCAGGGCTCGGAACAGCGGCTGGACGGGGGCGAACCGCAGCCATTCGCCCCGAGCGTCCTGCTGTTCCGTATCGACGGCCGGCCGGTGACGGCCCCCGCCGTCCCGGTGTGCGCCCTGGTGGTGCTCGCCGTGCCGGCGCTCGCCGTGAAGAAGCTCCTTGTGCAGATGCTCGCCGTGCAGGCGGTCGGTGGGCCGGCCGGTGTCGTGCCGGTCCGCCGCGCATCCGGAGGGCGGAGGCAGCGCGCGCACGCCGGGTGCCGGCCGGGCGCGGGCCACGGAGGTCGATGTACTGGACTGGGACTGCGGCACGGTTCCCCCTCGTTCGCCGAGCGGCGTGGCGGTACCGCCGGAGGACGGAGCCCGGCCTCCGACTCCAGGGGCGGAGGCTCCGTCCCTGGATATTCCTGTTCTCGGTGGGGGGTTCACACCCGCCCCTCGAACGGCTCCTGGATCACTCAATGCCATTGAGACCGCTGCACCGGACGGATGGTTGTACCGGGGGGACGAGGATTTTTCGTGGACTGATTGTGGAGCCGGAATGCCCGCGCGGACGTCTCGGACACACTTCGGGGAGGTGCCGACGAGCCCCTGACCAGCCGGATCTCCCGGTTGCACAGGGTGTTCACGCCTTCACTCACTGCGGGCTGCCGCTCGCGCTGCCCCGGGGTACCTTGGGCTCATGGCAGATGCGGACCGTGACCCCCTCGACCTCCACGGGGCCTCCCGGATGGCTCGTGCGTGCAGCGGTGGAGCCCTGGTCACCCACCAGCTCCCGCTGGCCGTGGTGGGCCTGGCGTGCCTGGCGCTCGGCATCGTCGTGGCCGTGTTCGTTCCGGACAGTGACGGGCCGGCCTGGGCGATGGCGGTGGCCGGCTGTCTGGCGGCGGGCGTTCTGCTGCTCGGCCGGATCGCCTTCGGCGTGATCCGCGACCGGCGTCGCGCCGCGCTCTGACGGCATCCCGGTCGGCACGCCGGCCGTACGGTGGGCGGGTTCCGTCCGGACGATCCCCCCACCCGTTACGTCGATCGCTCTCGGCATTCCGAAACGGCAGATCGAGCGAAATTGGTCAGACCGACTGAATATCGTCCAGTCTGACAATCTTGAGTCCCCTTCTTTCACCATTCCAGGGCGAAGGCTCCATCCCGCCTCTACTGTGAATGGGTTCTTCCGGCTCGAAGCGTCGCGGAGGGGGAGCGATGGGCGGCAGACCGGATCGTGCCATGGCCGCTTCATGAGACGCGGTGGCGACCTCGCCGTCGCCGTCCTGGCCGCGATCGTCGCACTGCCCCTGGCCCTGCTGATCGCCGCCCTGCTCCGCTGCACCACCGGCGGCCCGGTCCTCCAGCGGCAGACCCGGACCGGCCGGCACGGCCGCGAGTTCCAGATCCTGCGCTTCCGGACCGGCGGGGACGGCCGGCTCACCGCCCTGCTGCGCCGCAGCGGCCTGGAGGAGCTGCCATGCCTGTGGAACGTGGCGCGCGGCGAGATGGGGGTGATCGGACCCCGGCCGGCCAGCCCCGACCAGGTGGTGCGCTACTCCCGCCGTGAGCGCGACCGGCTCGCGGTGCGGCCGGGCCTCACCGGCTGGGCCCAGCTGCACGCCCTGAGCCGCGGCCGGACGTCCAGCCCGCTCAGCCGTCCCGAGTGGGCCGAGCTCGACCTCTGGTACGTCGAGCACCGCTCGCTCGGGCTCGACCTGCACATCCTCGGGCTCACCGTGCTCGCCCTGCTGCGCCCCGACACCGGCCGGACGCGCCAGGTCGGCCCGTGACCGCCCCGATAGGCTGCGGCCATGGCCATTCCCCCCTTCCTCGCCGAACTCCGCGCCCTCGTCGGCACCCGTCCGCTCTGGCTGAGCGCCGTCGTCGCCGTCGTGCTGGACGACCACGACCGGGTGCTGCTCGCCCGCCGGGCCGACGACGGCCGGTGGGCACCGGTCGGAGGCATCCTCGACCCCGGTGAGCAGCCCGCCGACGGCGTGGTGCGCGAGTGCGAGGAGGAGACCGGGGTGGTGGTCGTGCCCGAGCTGCTCGCCTCCGTCACGGTCTCGCCGCAGGTCACGTACCCGAACGGCGATGTGACGCAGTACCTGGTGCTGACCTTCCGCTGCCGCGCGGTCGGCGGCGAGGCGCGGGTGAACGACGACGAGTCGCTGGAGGTCGGCTGGTTCGGGCTGGACGAGTTGCCGCCGATGATCGAGAGCGAGCACGAGCGGCTGCGCCACGCGCTGGAGTGCGAGGGCCCGGCGGTCTTCACCTGGGAGGGCAAGGAGCGCCCCTGAGCCCGCCCACCGGCGCCCACCGCGCCCACCGGGCTCCTGCGGCCCCCGGGCCCCCAAGGCCCCGTCCGAGCGGGGTCAGCCCTTGTGCTGCCGGTAGGCCTCCTCCGCCGCGTCCAGCACCGCGGCCAGGTCCCCGCCCGCGGTGGCGGTCGCGGTGGCGGCCACCGCGCCCTCGACGAACGGGGCGTTGGCGAACCGGACCGGGAACGGCAGCCCGTGCTCGTCCGCGTCGGACAGCAGGGTGCGGACGGTGGTGACCGCCCCGCCCAGGTCGGCGAGCACCACCACGCCGTGGCCCTGGTCCACCCGGCGGGTCGCGGCGGCCACCAGGACGGCGCTGATGCCCGGTCCGTCCGACGGGTCGCCGCCGGTCGCCGCGACCGGCGCGGGGGAGTCGGATCCGGTCAACGCGAGCGCGAGGGAACGTACGGCGGTGGCCAGTTCCTGGCTGTGCGAGACCAGGACGATCCCGACCCGCCCGTGCGTGGCGGGCCTGGCGGGGGTCGGCCGGGGAAACGAGGTGGGCGAGGGAGGCGTACGGGGTGCGGGGGGATGGGCCGAGGGGGCGTCGGAGATGGGGATGACGTCGGCGCGGGTGCCGTCCCGGCGGCTCATCGGCTGCTCCCTTGAGCGGATCGGTGGATGGATCGGTGGGTGGGTGGGTCGTTCGGGCAAAGCGGTCGGGCAAAGCGGAGCAGTCGAGCAGCGCGGTGGGGCGGTGGGGCGGTCCGCGAGCGGCGGCGGCCCGGTCCGCGCGGGGCTGCCGAGGGCTCCCGGACGGCCGGCGGGCCCGCCCTTCCGGGCTTTCCGGGCCGCCCGGGCCGGGGAGGTGCCCGGGCGGCGTCCTGGCAGCACTCTGGCAGCTGCCCGCCGCCCCCGCCGGTCGGGACACGCCTCAACCCTTCCTCCGGCGGTGTCCGTCCCCGCCTGGAGGAGTCCTCGTCAACCCGCTGACCGGGGCGGGGCGGTGTGGCTAGGCTGGCCCCGGAACGCCGTCGGGAGGAGATCGGTCAGTGGGATCCAGCAGCGGGACGGACACGGAGGTCGGCGGGGCACAGCCGGGGCTGGCGCCGAACGGCAAGCCCAGGGTGGACTTCACCGGGGCGGAGTGGCTGTGCAGCAGCCAGGGCGTCGGGGACGTGCAGATCGCCTTCGTGGACGGCTACATCGGGATGCGGGACGGCCGCCAGGAGGACGGGCCGGTCCTGGTCTTCACGCCGGGCGAGTGGCGGGCCTTCGTGCTCGGCGCCCGGGACGGTGAGTTCGACCTCACCTGAGGCCCGAGCCGAGGCTTGCCGGGCCGCTCATCACGGAGCGGGCCCTCGTCGTGGAGCGGGCCCTCGTCGCGAACCGGACTCCTCTCGCGGAGGCCGGTTCAGGTCCGACCGGGCTCCCGACCGACGGAGGTCCGCTCCGCAGACGATCTTTCGGGTCCGAACATCACAAGTGATGATCCATTGAGCGTGCCCCGTCAGAATTTCTGTTGACTGTTAGACAAACGCAGCTCAGAGTATGAGCACGGGCAGACGCCGTGCCCACCGCCCCCACGCGGCCAGACACGGCGCCTGCTGTGCGGCCCGGCAGTACTGCCAGGCCATCCTCCCAGTCATCCCCTGCGCACCGGGGTGCGTCGGCCGGTCCCGGCCCCACGAGGGGCCGGCAGTCGCCGGGAGGCTGGCGCCGAAGCCGAGAGCGACTCGGATGACGGCACCGATGCTCGGGACCCGCACGCCCCCACGCGGCGGTGTCCCGAGCAGATCCACGGGAGCGACGGGCCGGGGCCCCGCGGATCTGGCTTGTGATGCATGGAACTGTTGGCTTGTGTGTTTGTGCTGTGTGCGATGACGAAGCTGGGTGCTCGGCAGTTCGGCACGACAAGTGCACAGTGAGGGAAACGCGTGTAGGGCCGCGTTGCGACATGCCGTCCCCCCGGAGGGTGAAACCCAGAACGGCTGTCGTGCTGAACCGAACGTAGCCCGGACGGTTGCTCAGAGTCAACATTGGTCTCTGAGCGTCGATCTCCCGCCCGTCCCCCGGCGGTGCCCCACCCACCTCGCGAGCGCGGTGTGCCGGACACGTACGATGTTCCCATGTCTTTTCTCCGCCGTCGCACCGGACAGCCCGCCGGCCCGGACTTCGACGTGCTCGCGATGGACCCGGGCGACTGGCCCGGTGACTTCGGTGCGGCCATGATGACCGGCCCGGACGGCTCCTGCCAGGGGATTTTCCTGCGCTACGACCTGTTCGGCGGCAGAGGCCCGGCGATGTTCATCGGCAACCTTCCCGAGGGTTCGCCCGCCCGGGAGACCGGGGACAGCGTGCCCTTCGAGGTGCGGCAGCTGCTCGCGGCGCTGGAGAACGACGAGCCGGTCGAGTTCGTCTCGGCGGAGGACTTCCCGGTGATGCTCGGGGACGACCTGCTGATCGTGAAGAAGGTCAAGGTCAGCGAGGAGCGCGTGTTCTGCGCCCAGTTCGGCCGCAGCGACGGCGTCCTGGTCACCATCGCGTCCTGGGACCGACCGATTTCGGACGACCTGTATCAGCTGCTGAAGCCGCTTCCGGCGGACATGTTCCAGCAGGGCTGATTCCGGCGGGGGCCACCGGCTCCGCCCGATGGCCGGACGCTGCTTGACGGTATCGATCAACGATTCGTACAGTCGCGAACATGCCGTGCCGTCTTCCGCTGCTGACCCGTCGCAGGCATCTCGACCTGCGGCGCACCGCCAGCGCGGCGTGTCCGGGCCGCTGAGGGGGATTCGTCCCCCGGCGGCGAGCGGTCGGCCGGGTGTCCGGTCGGCGCCGACACCAGGGGGCGGGCCGTGAGCCGGCCTCCGGGGCCGCCAATCGGTACCGCGCGCCCGTACGGGGTGCCGCCCGCATCAGCCGAGCCCACGCTGCCGCCCGGAGGCACAGCATCATGACGACCCGCGCCGCCAACCGTTCGACCGCCGATCGCTCGTCCGAGGACCACGCGTTCGACAACCGCCCCGTCGGCGACCGTCCGCCCAGGAGCGCCCCCGCCAAGGAGGCTCCCGTCAAGGACGCCTGCGCCGGACGCCGTTCCCGGACCGTTCCGCCGACGGCGGGTTCCGACCGGTCCGATTCCGGCCGTCTCGAATCCACCGGTTCCGCGTCCACCGGTTCCCCGTCCGCCGGCCCCGCCGGCCCCGCCGGTCCCGCACCCGACCGCACCGCGATCGAGACCGCCCTCGCGGGGCTGCCCCGGGTGGTCGACCTGCTGGCCGCCCGCGCCGAGGAGCACGACCGCGACGCGACCTTCCCGTACCAGGGGATCGAGGCCGTCCACGAGGCCGGACTGCTCACCCTCACCGTCTCCGAGCGGTACGGCGGGCCGGGCGGAACGCTCGCCGAAACCGTCCGGGTGCTGTCCCAACTCGGCCGCGGGGACGCCTCGGTGGCCGTGGTCACCGCCTTCACCCTGCTCCGGCACGCCGAGCAGGCCCGGCGGGCCGACTGGCCGACGGCCGGCTACCGGCGGCTGCTCACCGAGTCCCGGCGAGGCCCGGTCCTGGTCAACACGCTGCGGGCGGAGCCTGGTGCCGGGGCGGGCGAGCTGCCCGCGACGGTCGCCCGACGGGACGGTGACGGCTGGCTGCTGACGGGCCGGAAGACGTACTGCACCGGCGCCGAGGCGCTCGCCTGGATGGCGGTGACGGCGCGGACCGACGAGGAGGAGCCGAGGATCGGCACCTTCCTGGTCCGCGGCGAGAGCGAGGGCCTGGAGATCGACCCGACCTGGGACCAGCTCGGGCTGCGGGCCAGCGCCAGCCACGACGTCGTGCTGGACGGGGTCCGGGTGCCGGCCGACCTCGCGCTCGGCCTGGCGGCCGGTCGCCGGACGGCCCGTCAGGGCGTCGACGCCGAGGCCGAGCTCTCCCTGGCCTGGCACGACCTGGCCCTGTCCGCGGTGGCGATCGGCGTCGCCCGGGCCGCCGAGGCCTGGCTGATCCGCTTCCTCAACCAGCGCACCCCGGCCAACCTGACCGAGCCGCTCGGCACCCTGCCCCGCTACCGGACCGCCCTCGGCGAGATCGAGGCCCAGCTGATCGGTGCCGAGGAACTGGTCGAGGGCCTGGCCCCCCGGGTGGACCGGGGCGAGCCGGAGGCCGTCGCCCGGACCGGTCCGGCCCACCTGCTGGCCACCCGGGCCGCGACGGCGGTGGTCCAGCAGGCCGTCGCCCTCACCGGCAACCCCGGTCTGAGCCGGCGTCACCCGCTGGAGCGGTACCTGCGGGACGTGCTCAGCAGCCGGGTGCACCTGGCCCCGGACGAGACCGTCCTGGAGGCCGCCGGCCGGGCCGCCCTCGAACGGGGCGCCCGGCCGTAGGAACTCCCGCGACCCAGCGGGGGCCCGACCGCGGTTCAGCGGGTCCCGACCGCGGCGCGGACGGCCCGGCGGGCGAGCGCCGCGTCGTCGTAGAGCCGACGGATCATGATCCGCTGCTCCTCGCCGGCGCCCGGCACGTCGTACAGCCGGATCTCCCGCATCAGCACCAGCACCAGGTTCACCAGGAACGCGTCCCGGGCCAGCGTGCCGCCGCTCTGGGCGAGTTGGCTGATCTGGCGACGCGCCGCGGTGTCCCCGGACAGGACGCTCCAGAGCACCGCCAGGTCGTAGCCGGGCAGGTACCAGCCGGCCTGCTCCCAGTCGACCAGCACCGGGCCGGACGGCGCCAGCAGCATGTTGCTGAGCAGGGCGTCGCCGTGGCAGAGCTGGAGCGGAGTGTGGCCGAGGCCGTGCAGCAGGCCGCGCAGGTCGCCGGCGTCCCGGTCGGTGAGCTGGCCCACCGAGTGGTAGCGGGAGATCTCCAACTGGTAGTCCAGGCGTGGCTGGAAGACGTCGGTCGGCGGCCGCCACAGGTTCAGCGTGCGGACCGCGGTGAGCAGCGCCCGCACCTCGCCCGGGGTGGGCGCGTTGACCGGGTGGCGCTCGCGGGCCGCCGGGCGCCCGGGGACGCGCTCCATGACCAGCACGCACCGGTCGTGGTCGGCCGCCACCAGCCGGGGCAGCCGCACCGGCGGACGGTGCCGGACGAACGCCCGGTAGACCGCCACCTCGTGGTGGAAGTCGGCCACCAGCTGCTCGAAGTACTCACTCCGCACCGCCTGCGGCGCCAGGCACTTGGCGACCACCGGGGCCCGCCCGATGGTGCCCGCCACCAGGATGTGGCGGCTGCCCTCGCGCAGGACCTGACGCGGGGTGAACGCGGGACATATCCGCGAGACGCTGGCGAGCGCCGCCCGGACCGCCGGGGTCTGGAGCGCCGACGGATCGATCCGCTCCGGGCCGCCGCCGGGCTGGCCGGGCCGTCGGGCCCGCAGCACCTGGCCGTCGGCCTGCCGGGCCAGTGGCATCCGGCCACCGGCCGGCAGGGCGGTCTCGGGGGCGCGCAGCCCCAGCGCGGTGCGGCCGACGGGGCCCGGCGCCGTACGGCCGGTCGGGACGACCCGGGTGTCCGCGGCCCGGCCCTCGGCACCGCGCGGGGCCGCGGGCCGGCTCGCCGGGGGCACCGCTCTGGGGCCGGTGCGGCCGGCGGCTGCGGTGGGGGGGCGCAGCGCTGGGCGGGTCGTGGCGGGCGTGGGGGTCGTCGCTGAGGAGTACATGGGCTGAGGGTGGTCCCTTCCGGTCCGTCGGCGGGTGCTGCCCCGCGGGGGCGGGGGAGGGCCGGTGCCGTGTGCTTCCTGGCGTGACGGCGGCCCTGCGGGTGGTGCGGTACGGCATGCGGTGCGGCGGGTGGTGCGCGGGCGCCGGGCACGGACATGGGGTCGGGAACCCCTGTTCGGCGGTGCTCCGGCCGTCCGCACCCTGGGGAATGCGGTCGGCCGGACTGCCGTGGCCGTGCCCGGCGCCCCCGCGCCACCCGGCCGCGCCACCCCCTCGGGTGAGGACCGGGAGCGCCCCGTGCCACCGTCGGGGGACAGCCCCGACGCTGGTGGGACGCCGCCCGACCCGGGGGACGAGGTGACGCACCTCTACAACACACCCGTCGGGCACTGGCTTAGTAGTCTGGCGGGCCCTGGCGAACGGTGGCGAATGCTCGCCTGGCACTTGCCGGAGCCTCTAGCCTCGGATCAGCCGAGGAACCTGGGGGCTTCGTTGAGCAGGGAACCCAACACCCGACTGGCCGATCTGTTCGTCCTGACCGGATGGTCGAAGGGCGAGCTGGCGCGGCTGGTCAACCGTCGGGGTGCCGCGATGGGACAGCTGCAGCTGTCCACCGACACGTCGAGGGTACGGCGTTGGATCGAGCAGGGGGAGATCCCGCGCGATCCGGTGCCGAGGGTGCTGGCGGCCGTGTTCACGGAGCGGCTCGGCCGTGTCGTCACCACTGAGGACCTCGGTCTGGAACGACACCGGCCCACCAGGTCCGGAGCGGAAGCGTCCGCAGCAGTGCCATGGTCGCCGGATCGAACAGCCGCGGTCCTCACCGAGTTCACGGGAATGGACCTCATGCTGAACCGACGTGGATTGGTGGGCGCGGGAGCCGCGCTCACGGCCGGGGCGGTCATCGCCGACTCGTTGAAGGGCTGGCTGAGCGGGGACGCGGTCGCGTACGCGGCCTCCGTCCCCGGGCCGCGACAGGTGGTCACCGGGAGCGGAGCGCGCCCGGTGGTGGACGTGTACGACGCGGGCCCGGTCGGGCTCGACGAGGTGGAGTCGCTGGAGCACTCGGTGCAGGTGTTCCGGGCCTGGGACGCCGCCCGTGGCGGCGGGTTGCAGCGCAAGGCGGTGGTCGGTCAACTGAACGAGGTCGGCGGCCTGTTGACGCACCGACACGCGCCCGCCGTGGAGCAGCGGCTGTGGCTGGTCGCGGCCAACCTGGCGGTGCTGGCGGGCTGGATGTCGCACGACGTGGGTCTGGAGCCCACCGCCCAGAAGTACTTCATGATCGCGGCCGACGCGGCCAAGGAGGCCGGCGACCGGCCGCGGGCCGGCGAGGCGATCTCCCGGGCCGCGCGGCAGATGGTGCACCTGGGTCGGGCCGACGACGCGCTCGACCTGATGGCGGCGGCCAAGGCGGCCGGCGGGCAGCTGTTGCCCAGAACGCGCGCCATGCTCAACACCGTCGAGGCGTGGGCGCACGCCTCGATCGGACACTCCCAGGACACCTACCGGCTGCTCGGGGAGGCCGAGGACCTGTTCACCGAGGAGGCACCGGAGCCGCCGCCCTCGTGGATGCAGGTGTTCGACGAAGCCGAACTGCGCGGCATGCAGGCCCTGGTGCTGCGCACGCTGTCCGAGCACGACCCGGGGGCGGCTCCCGAGGCCCGCAGGCACGCGGAGCGGGTGATCACCCTGCGCGAGGGCACCGGACAGCTGCGTTCGGCGCTGTTCGACCGGATCACCCTGGCCTCGGTGCACCTGATCTCCGGGGAGCCGGACGCGGCGCAGTTCCAGGCGAAGATGGTGATGAACCTGATCGGTCAGAACTCCTCGCACCGGACCTGGGACCGGCTGCGCGAGATGTACCGGCTGACCGCGCAGTACCGCGGGCTGCCGGTGGTGGACGAGCTGCGGGAGGAGCTGGGCCGGGAGCTGAGGGCGGCGGACGCCAAGAACCGGCCGCGGCTTGGTTGACGGGGCCCGGGTGTGAGCGCCCGGGCCGGGCCGTCGGCTCAGGCCGGCGGGGCCGGGCGGATCAGCATGCGCAGCGCGACGACGGTGCCGTCCGTGCCGACGAGGGGCTCGCCCACGCACTCGACGCCGTCGTGCCGTCCGTCGGGCCGGCGGACCCGCAGGGTGCCGGCGGCGCAGCGGCCGTGCACCAGGGCGTCGGTCATCATCCGCCGCAGCAGCGGCCGGTCCCCCTCGGGGAGGCGGTCGGGCAGCCGGTCGAGGCTGAGCGGCCCGTGTTCCGGGTCGCAGCCGAGGAGGAGGTAGGTCTCCGGGCTCCACTGGATCCCGTCGGTCAGCAGGTCCCACTCGGCGGAGCCGATCAGGTCGCCGTCGATCGCGTCGTGGTCGCCGCCGTCGCCGAGACAGGGGCCGGACGGCTCCTGCGCCGTGCCGTCCACTCCGCCGTCCGTTCCGCTGTCGGCGTCGCCCGAGCCGTCTCCGCCCGCGGCGCCGGGCGCTTCGGCCGTGGCGCCGCTCCCGTCGCTCACCGCGCTGCTCCCGCCCGTCGGGGCGCCGTCCGCTGTGACGGCTCCCGGCGGGCGGGTGGCGCCTAAGGGCATGTTCATGGCAGACCCATCGTTCGGGGGACGTCCCGCGGCGTGCGGGGGGTTCGGACAGTGAGAAGACTGTCGCACAGCGTCGTCAACCCCGGGGGTGATTTGGACAGAACGCAGGCAAAATTCCACTGGCATATGCCACTGTGGCCGGAGGCTCCGTCGCCCTGTGTGCGGACGCGGGCCCGAGGCGGTAACCTTCGGTGATTCCGGCGCCCGGGCGCCCACCGCAGTACCGACCAGAGACCCCGGCGACGGAAATCCCGTTGCCACTACGACCGCCGCAACGGATGCTGACCTCATGTTCGAGCCAGTGATAGCACCCAGTGCCAGCCTCCTCGGCCTCCTTCAGCGAGGCCGCGGTGACGGGCAGCTCCACGCGCTGGCCGCCGACCGTGCCGAGGCCATCGCCGCGCTGGAGGAGTGCGTCACCAGGGACCCGCGAGCGGACTGGCAGGTCGAGAGCCGCTCCCTCTACTACGCGCGCATCTACATGGAGCTGGAAGCCCCCCTCGACGGCATCGAGGACCACCTCCACTCCGCCGAGGACCTGGTCACCGACGACGAGAGCCGCACCGGCCTCGCCCTCTCCGTCCTGGGCCACCTCGCCGCGTACGGCCGGCGCGACGCGCTGCTGATGCTGCGCGAGTACGCCGCCACCGGCGCCAACTGGTCCTGGGCCCTCGACGAGCTCGCCCTGCGCGACGACGACCGCGGCCTGCTGCTGCTCGGTACCGCCGTGCTGGACCGCTTCGCGCCGGGCCCCGAGGGTGACGCCGAGCTGCGCGAGTTCATCCGCAACGCGTACGAGCCCCGGCCCTGGCGGCTGTGGGCGGCCTACCACCCCAGAGTGGCGGCGGCCAGTGAACAGTCACCCTTCGACCTGTGGCAACGCCAGATCAACCGCAGCGGGGTCACTCCCGGCTGGTCCACCGCCGACGTGCTGGCCTGGGCCGACCAGGGCGAGCTCGGCGGCCTCGGCGCCGGCGCCTTCCTCGGCCGGCCCGACGTCCTCCCGGAGCCCGCGCGCGGCACCGACTCGCCGTCCGGCCCCGACGCGGTGGACCGCCGCGCCGCCGCGGCCGCCCGCTGCCTGACCGCCGTGGTCCGGCCGGAGGACCGCCCGCTGCTGCTGGAGGCGGCCCGCGACGGCCTGCCCGGCGCCCGGCGGGCCGCCCTGCGCCACCTGGTGGACCAGCGTGACCCGGCCGCCGTCGAACTGATCGAGGCCGCCGCCGCGGACGTGGACGACCGGATCGTCCGGGCCGCCCTGGAGCTGCTCGGCCGGATGCGCGGCCCCGAGGTGCTGGCGCACGCCCGCCGCTGGGCCGACCCGGCCAGCGGTGGTGCCGACAGCGCGCTCGGCGAGGCCGCTGTCCGGCTGCTCGCCGACGCCGGGGAGCCGGACGACGCGCCGCTGGTGGTGGCCGGGCTGCGTCGCTGGATCTCCGCGCGCGGGGTCAGCGGTACCGGGCTCGGGTCGCTGGTGGACGGTGCGGGGCGGCTGGTCGCCGCCGACGCCGTACCGGTCCTGCGCCACATCTACGGGGAGGCCGCCTCCTCGGAGCTGCGCGGACGTGCCGCCCAGGCGCTGGCCGCGACGGACGTGCACTTCCCCGAGGGGCCCGCCGTCGAGTGCCTCTGGGACTGCGAGGAGTCCACACGTGAGCTCGCCGCGCGCCATGTCGCCACCACGGGCGACGCGCGTGTGCTGGAGCGGTTGCGCAGGCTCGCCGCCGACCCGGCCGAGGAGGCCGAGGTCCACGCCGCCGTACGCGGCCGACTGACCGCCGCCCGGGAGCACGGGCGTTAGGGCCCTCGACGTTCAGTGGGCCGGGACACCGTCGGTGTCC
>NZ_JBHVFE010000237.1:0-13270 GCF_042801945.1 Kitasatospora sp. NPDC057542 | reverse complement strand
GGCGGATGTCGAATTCCGCCCGGCCCGGCCGGAGTTGTCGCTTTCGGACCGTCCGGCGAATTGCCCGACGGACTTTCAGCTGACGGCCTGTCTGTGACCGTCGTTCAGCCGCGGTGCACGGTGATGGTGGTCCAGGCGCCGATGTGGATCCGGTCGCCGTCGTTCAGCGGCACGGCGGTGTGTGGGGCGATCGGCTCCGCGCCGCCGTTCATGGTGGTGCCGTTGGTCGAGTCCTGGTCCACCAGGACCCAGCTGCCGTCCGCCTGTTCGGCGAGCATCGCGTGCTGGTGCGAGGCGCCCGGGTCCTCCGGCGGTACGGACAGGTCGATCTCCGGCACCGTGCCGCGGTGCTGGCTGCGCCGCCCGATCCGCAGCTGGCCGCGGCCGGTCAGCGGGATCCGGCGCTCGGGGCAGTACGGCGGGAAGAACAGGCCGGCCGCCTCGGGGCCGCTGCGGGCCATCATCTCGGTGAAGTAGTCCCGGTCGGCCGACACCACGGCGATCCAGTTGGTCCGTACCGGCTCGGCCGGGGCGGGTTCCTGGGGCTGCTGCGGCTGCGGCGGGGCCAGGTTGAAGGAGGTGCCGAAGTCACCGCCACGGCTGTTCGGGCCGGGGCCGGCCGGCTGGGCGTACACCGGGCCGGAGTCCTCCCGCACCGAGGTGTCGGGGAACGCGCCCTCCGGCGGAGGGTAGCCGTAGGTGTGCGGCTGCTGCTGGACGGGCGGGGCGACGGCCTGCTGCGCCGCTGGCGGCTGGCCGAGCGGCGGCCGGCCCGCCGGGGCGTGACCGTACGGGTCCTGGCCGAGCGGGGCCTGCGGCGGGGTGCCGCCGTAGGACGCCGGGATGTTCAGCGGCGGCTGCTGGGCCGGGCCGGGCGGGGTGTGGCCGGCGCCGGGCACCTGGCGGCGCGAGGGCGTGGAGAGCTCGTAGTCGTAGCCGCACTCCTCGCAGAACCGTCCGGTCTGCGGGCTGCGGCAGATCGGGCAGACCGCCAGGCCCGCGGTGAGGCCCTGCGGCCCGGCCTGCGGCGGGACGGCCCCGTGCGGAGGCACGGCCCCGTGCGGGGGCGGGGGCACCATGCCCGGAGGCGGGGGCACCATGCCGGGGGGCGGCAGGGGTGCCCCGTGCGGAGGCACGGCCCCCGGGGGCATCGGCGGCGGAGGCGGCGGCGCACCGAAGGGCGCGCCGCCGTGCCCCGGGTGCCCGGCGTGCATGCCGGGCGCGGGGTCGGCTCCGTGCGCCCCCGGATAGCCTCCGGGTGCCCCCGGCGTGGGGGCCGGCGGAGTCATCGGGAAGCCGCAGAAGTCGCACCAGTCCTCGGCCTGCGACTCGTGGCCCCTCGGGCAGATCGGCATCAGGTCCCCCTCGTTTCGGGCCGGCTCGGTGCGGTGTCGCGCCGGGATGCCGGCCCGGTCACGTCTTCAGCGGTCACTTCTTCACACGTACCGTCTTGGTCGACCGGGTCTCAAGGGTCATCGAGTCGGCCTCGCTCACGTTCTTACGGAACCGAACCGTACCCTCCTTCGGGTCCACCACGTCCACCACCTTCTGGAGCAGCTTGTAGGTGCCCTCGTTCCCGGTCGCGTGCGCGATCCGGACGGCGGCGCCCAGCTTGGAGGTCGCGCGGTCCACGTCCCCGGCCCGGTGGGCCTCCAGGCCCTCCTGGATGGAGGAGGCGAGCTCGGCCTGCCCGGTGTAGTGGGCGACCTGCGGGCTGATCCGGGTGGAGGAGGCCAGGTCGTCGGTCCAGACCGCCTTGACCAGGCCCTGGGTGAGCACCTCCGAGGTGCCGCCGGCGACCTGTTCGGGCAGCACCAGGCTGACCCGGGCGGCGAGCATCTCGTTGCCGACCGAGGCGGCCGGCACCTCGACGCAGACGTGGTAGTCACGGCTCTCGTCGCCCCAGGAGCCGGTGGGGTAGTCGCCGGCCCGGGGGCCGGCCTCGGTGCGGCGGGAGGTCAGGTCCTCGACCGCGGGGGCGACCTGCTTGACGAACCTGACCGTGGCGTTGGCCGGGGTCCAGATCCGCAGCGCGACGTCGGCGACCTGCTTGCCCATCGCGCCGGCCATCATCGCGCGGAAGTCCTGGGCCAGGCCGGAGGGTTCGGCGACGATGTCGGTGGTGCCGAGCAGCGCCGAGGAGATCCTGCGCAGCTCGTCGATCCGCCAGTCGGTGCCCACGCCGCGGCAGTCGGCGGTGAAGTGGCCGGTCACCCGCTCGATGTTGCGGGCCAGTTCCTCGGCCGACTCGTGCTCGTTGTTGCCGTCGGTGAGCAGGATGGCGTGCCGGATGGCGATGTCACGGCGGGTGAGGAAGAGCGTGTCGGCCTTGGCCAGCCAGGTGCCCATCGCGGTGCCACCGGCCGCGGTGAGCCGGCGCAGCGACTCCTTGGCCTGTTCGCGGGTGGTGGCGGAGGCGGTGGCGAGGGTGCCGTCGCCGGGGTAGATGTCGCGGGCCTCGTGGGTGCCGGCGACCACGGCGAAGGCGGTGCCGTCGCGCAGTGCGTCGATGGCGGCGGCGGTGGCCTCGCGGGCGCCGTTGATCTTGGTCTTGGGGTAGTCCATCGAGCCCGAGCAGTCCACCAGGATGACCACGGCCGCCGCGGTGCCGGTGCCCGCCGGGGTGGCGTCGGCGAAGCCGAGCGGCCGGCCGCCGGAGGTGCCGCCGCCGGTCGCGGTGACGGTGACGATGGCGTTGACCTCGCGGGCGCCGTCGGCCAGGTACTCGTTCTGGAAGATCTCCACGTTGAACCTGGGCAGGTTCGGCTTCGCCAGTGTTGCCATGGGGCGATCGGCTCCCGTCGGGTGAGGGGTGGACGTGCTCAGGACGGTCGGGCGGCCCGCCGGGCGGGCCGGCGGGCCGTGGCGCCGGGGCGTCCGGCGGGCGGTCTGTCAGGCCGTCGGCGGGTGCGGCGGCTGCGGCGGGACGGGCGGGACGGCGGGCGGGGCGGGGGCGGTCGGCGGGACGGGCGGTGCCGGGGGGGCCTCCGGGGGCGCGGGCGGGGCCGGAGGCAGCGGGGCTGCGGGCGAGCCGATCACCGGGATGTCCGGCAGGGTCGGTTCGTGGTCCTCGTCCTCCGGCCCGGCCGGTTGGCCGGCGGGCCGCGCGGTGATCAGCGGCAGGTCCAGCGCGGTCGGGGTCTGGTCGGCCTCCTCGACGGCGGCGGCCGGCGGGTCGATCGGCAGCACGGCGACGGTGATGTTGTCGTGGCCGCCGGCCGCGACCGCGAACTTCACCAGGGTCTGCGCCGTGGCGAGCGGCTCGGTGCGGGCGTCCGGGCGCACGTAGTACGCCAGGTCGGTGGCCGCCTCGGCGTAGTTCCACAGTCCGTCGGTGCAGATCAGCACCACCCCGGGGACGTGCGGGGTGAAGTCGAGGGTGTGCGGCACGACCTCCTCGGCGTCGGCGCCGAGCCAGCCGGTGATCGCGTGCGCGCGCGGGTCGGCGTAGGCCTCGGCCTCGCCCATCAGCCCGGCCTCGACCATCCGGGCGGCCCAGGAGTCGTCCTGGGTGAGCCGGAACGGCTCGGCGGCCGCGCGGTCGTCCGGGATCCAGTACGCCCGGGTGTCGCCGACCCACCCGATGGTGACCCGGCCGTCGGCGGCTATCGCGCTGACGTAGGTGCAGGCGGGCGCGTTGAGGTCGGGCCGGGTGGGGCCGGCGCCGTCGGTGGCGAGGTCGGCGACGGCCTTGGCGGCGTCGGCGATGGCCTGGCGCATCGCCTGGTTCGGGTCCCGGCCGGCCTCCAGGGCGGTCAGCAGCGACTCGGAGGCGGCGTCGACGGCGGTCTCCGAGGCCTCGTCCGGGCGGTCGGAGGAGGAGACGCCGTCGCACACCACGGCGACCACGACCGGCTCGCCGCCGGGCAGCGAGGTCGCGGCGACGGTGAAGGAGTCCTCGTTGCGGTGGTGGCGCACGCCGCGGTCGCTGACCCCGGCGACGCCCCCGAGCGCCTTCTCCATGTGGTCGCGCGGGCGCGGCTGGGCGCCGCCGCAGCCCTCGCAGTAGCCGTCCGCGGCGACCTGCGGCTGCCCGCAGTGCACGCAGACCGGCCCGCGCGGCGACGGTACGGCCTCGCCGCGCGCGGCGGCCCAGCTCGCCGGCATCGCGCCGGGGGCCGCCCGGCCGTCCCGGCCGGTCCCGCAGGAGCCGCAGTAGGCGTCCTCCGGGTCCATCGGCTCCGAACAGCTCGGGCACTCGGTCTGCTGCGGCATCTGCTACACCCACGTCCTGGGACGGGCACGGTTGGCCCGTTCCACCATCTCGATCCTGGTCTCCGCCCGGTCGGCCAACCGGGCGAGTACCCGGTAGGACTGTTCCAGGGCGAAGCGCAGTTCCCGCTCCTGTGCGGGACGTCCCAGTACCACCAGATCGGTGGCCCGCCGGCCGGCGGCCGCCTCGGCGCCGACCCAGCCGAGGGCCGCGTCGAGCACCTCGACGGCGAGCTCCTCGCGGCGGCGGTCGTCCAGCCGCAGCGCGGTCAGCTGCGCGGAGCTCGCGCCGAGGTCGGCGGCCAGGTCGTCGGTGGGCCGGCGCTCGCGCAGCCGGGCCCGGACGGCGGCGATCCGGGCGGCGGTGTACTGGCTGGAGGTGGCCGGGACGGTCTCCAGGACGCGGACCGCGCCGGTCCGGTCCTCCTCGGCCAGCCGGACCCGGGCCAGCCCGAAGGCGGCGCTCAGGTAGGCGTGGTCGGTGGCCCACACCAGCCGGTAGAACTCGGCCGCGTCGCCGCCGTCGCCGAGCAGTTCGGCGCAGATGGCGAGGGCCAGCTTGGGGGCGGCCTCGCCGGGGAAGGCGTCGTAGACCGCGTCGAAGGCTTCCGCGGCGGCCCGCAGGCCGGACGTGACTCGCCCGCTCGCCTCCGGGCGCTCCTGGCCCGGCGCCGACGGCTGTCGCTCCGGCGCTCCTCCGCCGCTCCCTCGTTCGCCCTCCTCGCCCGCCCCCGGGCAGGAGGGGCCCACGCTTCCGGCGCCGGCGGGCCCTTCGGCTCGGGCCGCGCCGACCAGCGCGGTCAGGCCGCGGTACCAGACCACCCGCCAGTCGTCCGGCTGGTCCTGCTCCAGCCCGGCGAGGCGGCTCGCGGCGTCCCCGTGGCGGCCGAGTTCGAGCAGGGCGCGCAGCTCGCGCAGCCGGCTCTCGACCGAGACGGCGGGCGCGGCGGCCAGTGCGGCGAGCGTCTCCTCGGGGTCGGGGGTGACCAGGACGGCCAGGAAGCCGGCGTTGGGGTCGCCGGGGTCGACCCGCGGGACGGGCAGCGCGAGAGCGGCGGCGGCGGCGTCCAGGGGGGCCACCCGGAGCTGCCCGGCCTGCTCGGTGGGCAGCACCAACTCGGTGTCCACGACGCGCAGTTCGGGGCCGAACAGGGTGGACGGCGCGGGTCGGGGCCGGTCGTCCTGGAGGGCGAGGACCTCCCGCAGCACGCCGGTGAGCTGGTCGGCCATCTCCTCGGCGGAGGCGAAGCGGCGGGCCGGGTCCGGGTCGGTGGCGCGGACCAGGAAGCGGTAGTACGACTCGTACCTGGCGAAGGCCTCGACCTGCTCGGGGCCGGGCAGCGAGTGTCGGTAGGTGCCGCTGTAGCCCTGGAAGTCGAAGGTGAGCACCGCGAGGGTGCGGGCCACGGTGTACAGGTCGGAGGCGACGGAGGGGCCGTCGGTGGCGATCTCCGGGGCCTGGTAGCCGATGGTGCCGTAGATCGGGCCGTCGTCGTCGAACCGGCGGACCGCGCCCATGTCTATGACCTTGAGCGCGTCGCCGCTCTGTATCACGTTGTCGATCTTGAAGTCGCAGTACACCAGGCCCCGGCCGTGCAGGTAGCCCAGGGCCGGCAGCGCCTCCAGCGCGTACGCGATCGCCTGCTCGACCGGCAGCGGCTCGCGCCGGCCGTCCGGGGTGCGGCGCTCGTTGGCGATGTCCTTGAGCGACTTCCCGCCGACGTACTCCATCACGATGTAGCCGTCGGTGGCGCCGGTGCGCAGGTCCGGGTGCTCGGCGAAGTTGATGATCCGGACGATGTTCGGGTGGTCCACCTCGGCCAGGAAGCGCCGCTCGGCGACGGCCGCCGCGAGCGCGTCCTCGTCCCCGGTGTCCAGCAGGCCCTTGAGCACCACCCACTTGTCGTTGACCCGCCGGTCCACCGCCAGGTAGATCCAGCCGAGCCCGCCGTGCGCCAGGCAGCCCACCACCTCGTACTGCCCGCCGACCAGGTCGCCGCGGCGCAGCTTGGGCGTGAACGAGTACGGCGTGCCGCACTTGGTGCAGAAGCCGTCCGGGCGGCCCGGGCGGCCGTTCTTCTCCCGGCCCACCGGGGTCTCGCACTTGGAGCAGAAGCGCTTGTGCTCGGGCACCTCGGGGTCGGCCAGCACAGCCCGGGCCGGGTCGGCCGCCGCGACGGTCGGCACGGTGACCAGACCGGCGCCCAGCCGGCTGCGGGTGCCCGCGGTGACGCCGCCCCGGGTGGAGCGGACCGAGAGCGAGCGGCTGCTGCCGGTGCGGGTGGAGCGGTGCGAGCGGGAGCGGCCGGACATCGAACGGGCCGAGCCGGTGCGGGCCGACAGCGAGCGGGCCGAGCCGCTACGGCCGGAGCCGTCCTGGCCGGAGCCGTTGTGGCCGGAGCCGGGGGAGACCCGGGCGGAGGGGACGTAGGGCTGGGTGACGCCGGTGTCGCCGGTGGGCGGGGTCAGCCCGCACTCGTCGCAGTAGCCGTCCGGGTCGATGGTGCCGGAACAGTCGCGCGGGCAGGGCGAGCCGGGGCCGGCCGCCGTGACCGAGGGGGCGGACGCCCCGGAGGCCCCGGGCGTCGCGGTGGCCCTGCCCGCCGGGGCCAGCCCGCACTCGTCGCAGTAGCCGTCGGCGTCGATCCTGCCGCTGCCGGAGCACTCCGGCCGTTCGCACGTCTCGCCCATCACCCTCAGCCCCCCTGGACCTGTCCGTCGACCGGCGGCCGGCCGACCCCCTCCTGATCCTGCCCGGCCTCGGCCTCGGTGTGGGCCGGCCGCAGCGACTGCTGGAACCGGGCCACCGCGGCGGCCGCCGCCCGCAGGTCGCAGGGCGCGCTCCACAGCAGCCAGCGCGCCTTCTCGTACCGCTCGATCACTTCCGGGTCCTCGGAGACCCGCAGCCGGGCCGCCATCGCCTTGTAGGCGTCCAGCCGGCCGCGCAGTTCGGCCCGGACGGCCAGCGGCTGGGTCACCTCGGTGAGCGACTGCCGGGCCCGGCCCAGCTCCTTGGCGGCGGCGTCCTCCAGCGCGTCCAGCAGCGGCGCCAGCCGGCCCCACTGCCCGGCCTGGCGCAGGTCCAGCGCCGCGACGATCCGCTCGCGCAGCGCCGAGGCCGGTCCGGGCACCGCCGGGACGTCGCTGGACGCTATCTTCGCCAGCACCTCGCCGCGCGCCCTCCGGGCCTCGGCCAGGGTGGCGTCGGCCCGCTGGAGCAGGTCGCCGACGCCCTGGAGGCGTTCCTCGGCCTCGTCACGCAGCCGCAGCAGGTCCTCCAGCTCCAGCCGGACGCGGTCCAGCGCCCGCCCGGCCCGGTCGAACCGCTCGGTGTCCACCACCCCGGCCGGGCCGGCGAAGGCCGAGCCCTCCGGGACCGTGCCGCGCTGGGCGGGCACCCGGGCCGGGCGCCACAGCGCCAGCGGGTCCCCGTGCACCTCGGCGCGCAGCTCGGTGAGGTCCTTCTCGATCCCGGTCAGGTCGTCGCCCAGCGGGTGGTTGCCGGTGCGCACGCCGAGCGAGGCGGCCAGGGTGCGCACCCGCCGGAGCTCGGCCAGCAGCAGGTCGATCCGGGCCGGCAGGGCCGACCAGACCGCGTCGGCGGCGCTGACCACCTCCAGCACGGTGGCGTACCAGGAGTTCATCCGGGCCATCAGGGCGTCCAGGCTGATCCGCTCGACCAGCTTGGCGGGCGCGCCGAGCAGCTGCGGGCCGTCCGGCACCGCGCCGCCCGGGACGGTCACTGCGTCGCCGGTCAGCAGTTCGCTCAGCTCGGCGAGTTCGGGCGCGCCGGGCTTGGCCTTGCGGGCCCGGACGGCACGCGCCGAGGCCAGCGCCTCGGAGTAGCGGTCGAACAGCGCCCAGAGCAGCGGCAGGCCCCGGCCGGCGACGGACCAGCGCTCCAGGGTGCGCCCGGACAGCTCGGCGCCGTCCAGCAGCCGCAGGCCAGGGTGGTCCTGGAGGGCGAGCAGCGCCGACTCGACCGCGTCCCGCTCCGCGCCGAGGCGGGCGAGCGCGCGGTCCACCTCCTCCCGGCTCAGTACCGGGCCAGCCGATGCCGCCACCGCGGTGTCCTTCCTTCCTCGCGTGCGATCCCGACGTGCCTGACGTGCGGTCCCACGACAACCCCCGTGTCCACCACCGGTCTCCCCGTGGTGATCGTCCCGAACCCTAACCGGTGGCCGTTCGGGCCGAGCGGGCGCGGGGCGTCAAGGCGCCGTCAACGCACCGCTGACGGCCCGTGCGCTACCCCTCCCGCGCCGTCCTCCCCGTCACCCCCCGGACCGGCTCAGTGCGTGCCCGGCCAGTAGCGGTCGGCCTCGTTGAGCATGTACGGCTTGAGCCAGTGGTCGTACGAACGGGCCCAGTCGCCGCGCGCGTAGTAGTCGGCGAGCACCTGGTTGACGCGGGCGGTCAGGTCGGTGCTGTCCTTCAGCATGGCGACGCCGACCACCTCCGGCTGGGCCTCGCCGTCCACGATCCGCACGGTCTGGTCCTGCGCGGCCTGACCGGCCGCCAGGCCGTTGTCGGTCATGGTGGCGTCGACCTTGCCGAGCTGCATCAGGACCAGGCAGTCCAGCTGGTTCTCCACCGTGACGACCTGCCGGGCGGTCCTCATCTCCTTGACCACGTTCAGCGCGGTGGAGCCGTCGGCGGCGCAGACCGCCCTGTCCTTGATCGCGTCGTCGACGTTCTTCGCCGGCGACGACTTCGGCACCAGGACGCGCTGGCTGATGTTGAAGTACGGCTTGGAGAAGGCGACGTCCTCCATCCGCTTGCAGTTGATCGTCATGGTGCGGACGATCAGGTCGACCCGGCCCTTCTTGATGGCGTCGATCCGGTCGGCCGTGGCCACCGGCTTGAGCACCACCTTCTCCGGGTCGCCGATGACGGCCGCGCCGATCGCCCGGGCGAGGTCGATGTCGAAGCCCTCGATCTGGCCGGTGTTCGGGTTGCGGGCGCCCCAGCGGTAGCTGTTCTGGTCCACCCCGATCACCAGGCTGCGCTTGGTCTTGATGGCCTTCACGGCGGGGCCGTCCTCGGTGCTCGGCGGCACGCTCCTGTACACGTCGCAGCCGTCGGCCTGCTCCTGCTGCTCCTGCTGTAGGGCCAGGGGCACGGCGGTCGTGGCCGCCGGTGCGGCGCCGACCGGCCCGCCCCCGGCGAGCACGGCCGCGCCGGCCGCCAGCAGGGCCAGCGCGGCGGCGGGCCTGGTCCTTCTCCTGAAACCTCTGGTGCGCATCGGTCGGTCTCCCCCTCTGCCCGTTACCGGTACTCGGCCAGTCGCCTGCCCAGGCCCCGCAGCGCGGCGGCCGCGGCCACCAGGCCGAGCAGCGCGGCGGCGACGGCGGCGGTGCGCAGGTCCCCGCCGGTGCCCTCGGCGGCCCGCTTGAAGCGGTCCTGTTCGGTGTCGGCGGCCCGCGCGAGCGCCTTGTCGGTGGCGTTGAAGGCGGCGTCGGCGGTGTCCGCGCCGCCCTTGGCCGTCACGGTGGCCTCCAGCGCGCCCTGGTAGTCGGCGTTGTCGACCTCCAGCACCCGGGCGGCGTCGTGCTTCCGGCGCCACTGGTCGAACTGCTTCGAGGCGTCCTGGAGGCTCGGCCCGGCGGCCGTCGGCGCCAGCCGTACGGCCTCCGACAGCGAGCCGCCGGGCCGGTCCCCGGCTCCCGCCAGGTGCTCGGTGGCCTTCGTCCACTGGTCGGCGTACCGGGTGGTCGAGCCGCGGGCGACGAAGTGCAGGTTCTCCGCCAGCCGGGCGGTCAGCACGTCCACCCGGGCGGAGTTGAGCGCCCGAAGCGGGGTCGCGCCCTCGCGGGCGCTCTGTTCGAGCGCGGAACGGGTGGTCAGCCCGGCGACGGTCAGCCACAGGGCGCCGGCCAGGACGGCGGCGGTGGCGCCCAGCAGCCCGATGTTGAACACCCGGTTGGTGCGGCGGAACAGCGTCAGTTGCACCCAGGCCAGCGCGATCAGGGTGACCAGCGCCAGGCCGTACGCCCCCCACGGCACCGCCTGGGCGGCGGCGTAGTCGTCGGCCAGCTCCCGGTTCTCGGCGGCGGCCAGTTCGGCGGCGGCCGGCAGCAGGACGGTCTGCATCTGCTCGGAGGCGTACCGCAGGTAGGCGCCGCCGAGCGGGATGCCCTGTCGGTTGTCGGCCCGCGCCGTCTCCACCAGGCCGGCGTACGCCGGGAGTTGCTGGTTCAGCCGGGCGAGCGAGCCCTGTGCGGGGGAGGTCGCCGTGGTCCGGGCGGCGGCCTGGGCGATCAGCTTGGCGGCGGTGGCGATGTCCTGCTCGTAGCGGCTGCGGACCTCGTCGGGCTCGGCGCCGGCCAGCAGGAAGCCGCTCGCCGCGGTGGTGGCGGCGTCGGCCAGGCTGCGGTGGATCTCGGCGGCGTCCCGGCTGAGCGGCTGGCTGTACGAGACCACCCGGTCGGCGGCCTGCGCCCTGGTCTCCAACTGCCAGGCGGTGAGCCCGCCGAAGGCCACGGTGAGCACCGCGAGCACCACTCCGGCCAGCCGCAGCCGGCCGGGCGGCGTGCGGGTGGCCTGCGCGAGCCGAGCGCGCACGCCGGTGGCGACGGCCGCCGGGGGGCGCTTCGCGGGCGCCCCGCCGGGTCTGGGCGCCGGGGGAGTGCCGCCGGGCTTCGCGAGCAGGACCGCTCCGGAGACGGCCGGGCTCCCCGTCCCGGCCGTCGTCGCCGGTGCGGCTGTCGCGACCGGTGCGCCCGGCGCCCCCGGCGGCTGGTTCGGCCGTGCCGGGAACGCGGCGCCGGACGCGCCGTTGCCTACTGGTGTTGCCACCCGCCTCATCCTCCCCTGGGGCCGGGCCCGTCCCCGGGGCCCGACCGATGGCAGCAGTATGGCCGTGACTCCCCCCGGCCACACCCGACTTGCGCCGATCTTGAGCATGTCGTGCACGCTCCCCGGGGCGGCTCGTGCCGCTGGTGCTGCTGGTGCTGTCCGTGCCGTCGGTACGGCCCGTACCGCTCCTGCCGCTCGTGCAGCTCCTCCCGAGAGGTGGCGAACCGTCCGACGCGGGCCGCACCCTACGCGGTTCCCCCGACCAGGCGGAGCGCAGGGGTCCGTTTACAGGCGCGCAATCCCGGGTGCGGCGCCCCCTCGCTCCGTACGATGGAGGTATGCGCCTGCTTGGAACGATCTCGCCCGACCGCCCGCTGCTCGTCGTCGCCGTGCGCGAGGAGGCCGCCCACCTGGACGACCGCCTGCCCGTGCTGCTCACCGGGATCGGGAAGGTCAACGCCGCCGTCGCGCTGGCCACCGTCCTCGCGCAGGGCGAGAAGCCCTCCGAGGTGATCAACCTGGGTACGGCCGGCGCGCTGCGCCCGGGCTGGGAGGGCACCCACCACGTGGTCCAGGTGATCCAGCACGACCTGGACACCGCCGCCCTGCACGCGCTCACCGGGCGGGAGTACGGCGCCCCGCTGGTGATCGGCAAGGGCGACGGCCCGGTGCTGGCCACCGGCGACCTCTTCGTCTCCGAGGAGGCCGCCCGCGACCGGCTCGCCGAGCACGCCGACCTGGTGGACATGGAGGGCTACGCCGTCGCCACCGTCGCGCACCGGGCCGGGGTGCCGGTGCGGCTGGTCAAGCACGTCAGCGACGAGGCCGGGGACGGCGCGGGGCACACCTGGAAGGAGTCGGTGGACGAGTGCGCCCGGCACCTCGCGGACTGGGTGGCCGCGCAGGGCTGGTGACGCCTTCTCAGGGTGCCGGAGCGCTGGCTAGGGTGACGCGGTGACCGAGAAGAACACCGAGCCGACCAAGGTCTCCGACGTCCGTCCGCCGAGCATGAACGCGGACGAGCCGTCCACCCTGCTCGCCTTCCTCGACTACCTGCGCGCGGCGGTGATCGCCAAGCTCGACGGGATCTCCGACGAGGACGCCCGGCGCCCCGGCGTCGCCTCCGGCACGAGCCTGCTGTGGCTGGTGCGGCACCTCGCCGTGGTCGAGGACAACTGGTTCACCTGGGCCTACCGGGGCGTGGGCGAGGAGCCGAGCGAGTCGGACGAGGTGCCGTTGGACGGCGCGACCGTGGCCGCGGAGGTCGCCGCCTACCGGGAGGCGATCGAGCGGTCCGACGCGGTGGCCGCAGGCGCCCCGGACCTCGACCGGCCGGGCGTGCGCTCGCTGCGGCCGGACGACGCCGAGGGGCCGTCGCTGCGGTGGGTGCTGGTCCACATGATCGAGGAGACCGGGCGGCACGCCGGGCACGCGGACATCATCCGCGAGCAGCTGGACGGCGCGATCGGGCGCTGACGGCGTCGAGTGCGCCGAGGGTGCCGCCGGGGGCACAGGGTGTGGAACGGGGTGGGGGAGCCGCGGCCCTCCCACCCCGTTCCGTCCCCGCTGCCGGGCGCCCTACGCGTCCCGGAAGTCCGCGAGGTCCAGTGCCGCCAGCCGCTCCGGGTCGGTGAGCACGTCGATCGCGACGATCGCGCCGTCCACCACGGTGAACGCCATGATCGACAGCGCCCGGCCGTTGTCGCCGATGACCACCGCCCCGGCGGTCCCGTTGACCAGCGCCGGGCGGGCGAACGGCGACAGCGTGCCCCACAGGACGGCCTGGCCGGCCACCGTGCCGGCGCCCGAGAGCACCACCGTGTGCCGGGCCAGCGCCGTGCCGCCGTCCGAGCGCAGCACCACGTCCGGGTCGAGCACGGCGACCAGCGCGTCCAGGTCGCCGTTGCGGGCGGCGGCGAAGAACGCGTCCACGGCCACCCGCTGCCGGCCGAGGTCGGGGTCGGGCGCGGGCGCCTGCCCCTGCACCTTGCGGCGGGCCCGGCTGGCCAGCTGGCGGGTGGCGGCGGCGGTCTTCTCGATCAGCGGGGCGATCTCCTCGAACGGCACCGCGAACAGGTCGTGCAGCACGAAGGCGACCCGCTCGGCCGGCGCCAGCGACTCCATCACCACCATCAGCGCCAGCCCGACCGAGTCCGCGAGCATCACCTCCTGCTCCGGGTCCACCACGGCCTCGCGCCGCAGCAGTGGGTCCGGGATGCGCGGCGGGCCCGGCTCGCCGCCGGGCCCGGCGGGCTCCAGGGGC
>NZ_JBHVFE010000236.1:0-13273 GCF_042801945.1 Kitasatospora sp. NPDC057542 | reverse complement strand
GGCCCCGGCCGCGTTCCGGTGGGCACGCACGATCGCGGAGTGGCGATCGACGGCACATGGGAGCGGGTCTTCACGGCCCTGCGCGAGCAGGGCGGGCAGCCACGTGATGTTCGGGCGCCGTGCATCGGACGGCCCGGCCGCGGATCACTCCCGATGGATGACGGCCGCGAGGGCGCGCTCGCGGACGTCCGGCGAGGGGTGGTGGCGCAGCTCGCGCAGCAGGGCCTGCCACTCCTGGGGCCAGCCGAGGCGATCCCCGAACGCCTCTGTCAGCGCTGTTGCGAACAGTCCGGCGGCCGGGCCGGTGTCGCCGTTGCGGCGGGCGGTCCGCGCCAGCGCGTCGAGTGTCCCGGGCGGCGGCAGTGGGCCCGAGGCGTGCTCGCGCAGGAGCGTCAGCGCGGTGAGCGCGGCTGCCGCCGGCCGGCCCTGGTGGGCGTCGGCGAGCGCGCCGAGCGCGTCTGCCAGCGCCTGCGGTCCAGCCGCCGGGTCCACCAGCCGGCGCAGCGCGGCCGCCCTGACTCCCGCCAGGTCGGGTTCGGCCGCGAGCAGGTCGGCGGCGCCGGCGAGCAGCGGCCGGTGCCGGTCGTCGGCGGGGAGGTCGGCGAGGTGGGCCAGCCTCCGGCGGGCCGGCAGGTCCCGGTCGTCCCCGGCGTGGAGGTCGTCCGTCCGCGCGGCGGTGGCGAGTTCGGCGAGGGTGCGGTGCAGCAGGCTGCCGGGGGCGGCGCCGCCGAGCGGGTGTGGCAGCCCGGAGGCGGCGAGCGCGCGGACGGCGCCTGCGGCCTGCCGCCAGCCGCCGCGGTTGGCCGGGTCGGTGACGGCCCGTCGGGCCACGTCTGCGGTCTCCGGGGCCCAGGCGGCCCACCGCGGCAGCGCGGCAAGGGCGGGCGCCGCGACCTCCGGGTCGGCCGCAGCGGCGACGGAGGCCACCAGGTGGGCGTAGCGGGCACGGTGGGCCTCGGGTAGGTGCGCCGGATCGGCCCGCAGGACGGCGCGGCGCACGGGCGGCGGGGCCTGCCCGGCGGCGTCGGCGAGCAGCTCCCAGACCGGTTCGGCGTCCAGCAGGCCGGTCGTGAAGGCGACCGCCGCGGCGCGCACGTCGCGGTGCTGGCCCTCGACGCGGTACGCGGCCACCAGCAGGTCGGCGGCGGTCTGCGGCGGCAGGTGCTCGGCGGCCAGCCGCACGGCCTCCTTGCGGCTGGTCACCTTGCTGCCCTGTGCTCCGGACAGCAGACCGCCGAGGTGCTCGGCGAGCTCGCCGGGCGGGGCGAACCGAGCGGCCCGGGCGGCCGCGTACACCGCGACCCGGGCGCGGTCGCCGCCCGCGTGGGCCAGCAGGTCGCACAGCGCGTCGGCGGGCCGGTCCGTCCAGGCCAGTGCGGCGAGCGCAGCCTCGGCGAGCACCACCTCGGCGGAGTCCACCTGGGCGCGGACGACCGCCTCGCCGTACTCGGGGATCGCGGCGGCGGCGTGGACGGCTGCGGCACGTCCGTGCAGCGGCCGGGTGGGGTCGCCGGCCGCTGCGGCGGAGAGCCGGACGGCGGCCCGCCACTGGCTCGGGGTCCAGCGGCTCGCCGACCAGGTAGGGGGCAGGGTCGCCCGCTCCGGGCGCTTCAGGAACCTCCCGTACGGCGGCACGGGGGCGAGGAGCGGGTCGAGCAGGTCGGTGCGCCGTTCGGCCAGCACGTTCTGCACCGGCGACAGGACGGCGGCGGAGGGCTCGAGTTCGAGGATCTCGGCGACCCGGGCGCCGCGGGTGCGCGGGTCGTCCAGCCACAGGGCGGCGGCCGTCGTGAACGCGCCGTCCGACCCGAACCGGAGGGCGTGCAGGAGGAGTTCCTGCAGCTCGGGGACGCCTCGGGCCCGTCGGCCGAGCGAGCGGGCCAGGGCGAACAACAGCCAGTACTCTGCGGTGTCGGCCATGGTGTCCAGCCATGGCCGCAGGGTCGCGAACACGGCGTGTTCCTGGCCCCGCCGCAGCCGGTGCTCCAGTCGGCCGAGTTCGACCGTGCCGCTCTGCCCGGCGATCCGCCGCAGGCTCCGCAGTGCCCAGTCGACCAGCTCGGCCCCGTCGGCGACGGCGTGCTCGCGCAGCACCTCGGCGACCAGCCGCTGCAGGGCGGCTCGGGTGGCGTACGAGCAGTCGCGGGCGTCGACCGCGTCCCGCACGGCGGCGTCGAGGACGGGCACCGCCGCCGGGGTCAGCAACCGGGCGGGCACCTGGACGAGCGCGGTCAGCGCCGCGCAGCGCACCGGGTCCTGCTCGTTGCGCAGCCGCGCGAGCAGACCGAGGGTGTCCTGGATGGCGGCCCGGTCGTCGGAGGCTGCCGCGTTGGCGAGCAGGCCCGTCCAGGCGGCGGCCCGGTCGTCGGCGTCCGGGCGGGAAAGGGCCGCCCGCAGCTCCGGCTGGGCCTCCTCGGTGGGCAGGTAGGCCAGGACGGGGGCGATCTGGGCCCAGGGGCGGCCCTCGGCGCGGCGTGCGGCGACCTGCCGCCGTGCCTCGGCATGGCGGCGGGCGTGCGGGAACAGCGGTAGCAGCAAGGACAGTTCGGCCTCCCGCGGGAGGACGTCGGCGTACACGAGGTCGAGGAACGCGTCGCGCCGGCCCGGCGGAAGGGTGCGCAGCAGGGCGGCGAAGCAGCGGGGCGCGGCCAGCCAGTGGCGGCCGAGGGCGGGGAGTGAGGGCGGGTCGGCGCGCACGAGTCGGCGTAGTGTGCCGCTCGTGGGAGGTGTGGTGTACGGCCCGGCTGCGCCGCGCCGCGGGTCGGCGAGGATGCGGACGGTGCGTTCGGCGTCCGCGGTGGCCAGTGGCGGCAGATGATCACGGCGCAGCGGGAGGTCCGGACCGAACCGCTCCATCAGGTCGAGGACCCGTTCGGGGCGGGCCCGTACGGTGGCACCGAGGGCGTCGGCCAGGGCAGGCCACTGGCCCAGCCGCAACGTCTCGGGGCGCTCGGCGAGCACCTGTTCCAGGTGGTCGAGGACCTCGTCCGGGAAGCGTGCGGCGAGGGGGGCGAGCGGTGCGGCGTGCGCGAGGTCGGGCAGGGTCCGGGCGACGAACGCGGGGCTGCAGGCGGAGAGCAGTCGGGCGGCCTCGGCGTCGCCCCACTCGGCGCGCAGGCGGCCCACCAGCCGCTCGGCGAGCCGGTGTCGGCGGCCGTGCCGGACGACCCGGGTCAGCTGCCTGCGCAGGGTGCAGGAGGCGCCGGTGAAGGCTTCCTCGATCGCCTCGTCCGGGATGCCCTGGGTGCGGGCGGCGCGCAGGGCGTATCCGCGGACCACCGGGTCGGGGTCGGTCAGCCGCTCGGTCAGGTGGCCGGTGGCGCGGCCGGCCGATGCCGCGAGCGCGGCCAGCCGCCGGCCGTATACGCCGGAGCGTTCCAGGTCGGACAGCAGCCCGGGAAGCTCGCCGTCGGGGTCGAGTTCCCGGGCCCTGCGGGCGAGGAGCCGTTGGCGCTCCGGGTGGGAGAGCGGGTCGAGGTCGGCGAGCAACTGATCGGCTTCGTGCGGCATGCGGTCATTCTGGCCGGGCGGAGCGGGTGTCTCCCACCGGATTTCCGCCGCCCGGCCCGGGTGGGCCGGAGGGCGGCCACGGCCGACGGCGGGTTCGCGCGGCGCCGGACCGGCGTCCACCGCTGTGAGGAACGCATGGGCGGGTTTTGACCTCGACGGCGGGCGGGAGTCCGGTCAGGGGTGTCATGCCGGGCCCGCCCAGGCCTCGGCGCCGAAGGCGGCCTTGATGTCGGAGACGATGGTGGTGGCGTTCACGGTGGCGGGCAGGCCGTAGACGGTCGTCTTGCGGGGGTCGCGCACGACGAGCCGCAGCGGGGTGTCGCCGGGGTGGGCGGCGAGGATCCGTTTGAGTTCGGCGACGGACTGTGGGGTGATCCGGTGGGCGGGCAGGAGGAGCCGGACCGGCGGCCTGCCGGTGTGCTCGGCCGCGGACAGGTCGAGCAGGGCGAGTTCCTTGCCGTGGAGGTTCAGGCTGCCGTCGCGGTCCTCGATCCGGCCGTGGACGGTGATGGCGTTGTCCTCGGCCAGGGCGTGCCGGACGAGCGGGTAGACGGCGGGGAAGAAGAGGACCTCCAGGCCGGCGTCGCGGTCGGCCAGGGTGGCGACGGCCCAGGGGTTGCCCTTCTTGGTGACCTTGTGCTGGAGGCTGGTGATCAGCCCGCTGAGCCGGACGTCGCCGGTGGTGCGGCCGGAGGTCAGGAGGTCGGCGATGGAGCAGTCGCGGGCGGCGGCGAGGACGTGCTCGGCGCCGTCGAGGGGGTGGGCGGAGACGTAGAGGCCGAGCATCTCCCGTTCGGTGGCCAGCAGTTGGCGGCGCGGCCATTCGGTGTCGTCGACTGGGATGTCGAGGCCCAGGGCGGCTGAGGTGTCGTCGGTGGCGGTGAGGCCGGTGAAGAGGTCGTGTTGGCCGAAGCCGGCCGCCTTCTTGACCGGGATGATCGCGTCGATGGCCCTCTCGTGAGCGGCGGCGAGGCCCTGGCGGGTGTGCCCGAGGGAGTCGAAGGCGCCCGCCTTGATCAGGGAGTCGACGGCTCGTTTGTTGAGGGCGGGCAGCTCGACCTTGTGGAGGAAGTCGGCGAAGGAGGTGAAGCGTCCCTTGTTGCGGCGGGCGTCGGTGATCGCCTCGATGACGCCGTCGCCGACGTTGCGCACCGAGCGCAGGCCGAACCTGACATCGTCGCCGACGGCCGTGAACTCGGCGACCGATTCGTTGACGTCGGGCGGCAGGACGCGGACCCGGTTGCGCCGGGCGTCGGCCAGGTAGAGGGCGGCCTTGTCCTTGTCGTCGCCGACCGAGGTGAGCAGGGCGGCCATGAACTCGGCCGGGTGGTTGGCCTTGAGGTAGGCGGTCCAGTACGAGACGAGGCCGTAGCCGGCGGTGTGGGACTTGTTGAAGGCGTAGCCGGAGAACGGCAGCATCACGTCCCACAGGGCCTTGACCGCCTCGTCGGAGTAGCCGCCCGCCCGCATGCCGGCGTGGAACTTCTCCCACTCGGCGGCCAGGACCTCCGGTTTCTTCTTGCCCATCGCCCGGCGCAGCATGTCGGCGCCGCCCAGGGTGTAGCCGGCGAGTTGGCGGGCGATGGCCATGATCTGCTCCTGGTAGACGAGCAGGTGGTGGGTGGAGCCGAGGATGGGCTCCAGGGCCTGGTGGAGTTCGGGGTGGATCGGGGTGGGTTCCTGTTTGCCGTTCTGGCGCAGCGCGTAGTTGGTGTGGGCGTTGGCGGCCATCGGGCCTGGGCGGTAGAGGGCGTTGGCGGCGGCGATGTCCTCGAAGCGGGTGGGTTCCATCAGTCTGAGCAGGGCGCGCATGCCGGCGCCGTCGAGCTGGAAGACGCCGAGGGTGTTGGCGTCGGCCAGCAGCCGGTACGTCCTGGCGTCGTCGAGGGGGATGACGGTGGTGGTCGGTTCGCGGGTGGCGGGTGCGACGGTGGCCAGTCGGATGCCGCGGTTGGCGTGGATGTTCTCGATGGCCTGGTCGATGACGCCGAGGTTGCGCAGGCCCAGGAAGTCCATCTTGACCAGGCCCATGGCCTCGCAGGAGGGGTAGTCGAAGCCGGTGATCCGCGCGCCGTCGGCGGCGCGCATGTGCAGGGGGATGCGGTCGGTGAGTTTCGTCTTGGAGAGGATGACGGCGGCCGCGTGGACGCCGGTGCCGCGGGTGAGGCCCTCGACCCCACGGGCGGTGTCGATCACGCGGCGCACGTCCGGCTCGTTCTCGTACAGCCGTCGGACCTCGCCGGCTTCCGCGTACCGGGGGTGGGCGGGGTCGAAGATCGCGGCGAGCGGGGCGGGCTTGCCGTTCTGGTCGGGCGGCAGTGCCTTGGTGATGCGCTCGCCGTGCGCGTAGGGGTAGCCCAGGATGCGGGAGGAGTCCTTGATGGCGTTCTTGGCCTTGATCCTGCCGAAGGTGTTGACCAGCGCGGTGTACTCGTCGCCGTACTTGTCGATGACGTAGCGGACCATGCGCTCGCGTTGGCGGTCGTCGAAGTCGAGGTCGACGTCGGGCGGGTTGATGCGTTCGGGGTTGAGGAAGCGCTCGAAGAGCAGGCCGTGCTCCAGCGGGCACAGTTCGGTGATGCGGGTGGCGTAGGCGACGATGGATCCGGTGGCCGAGCCACGGCCGGGGCCGAGCGGGATCCGGTTGTCCCGGGCGAAGCGGCAGATGTCGGCGACGACCAGGAAGTAGGAGCTGAAGCCCATCGGGCCGATGACGGTCATCTCGGTCTCGAAGCGCTCCAGCACGTGCGGGGGGACCGGGTCGCCGTAGCGGGCGGCCAGTCCCTTGAGGACCTCCTTGCGCAGCCAGGACTCCTGGGTCTCGCCGTCGGGGACGTCCGGGTACTGCGGCATCTCGTCGACGTGGTCGAAGACCTCGCCGTAGGACTCGATCCGCTCGGCGACGAGCAGCGTGTTGTCGCAGGCCTGCGGGAGTTCGGCGAAGAGTGTGCGCATCTCCTTGGGCGTCTTGAGGTAGTAGCCGGAGCCGTTGAAGCGGAAGCGGTCGGGGGCGTCCTTGTTCTTGCCGACGCCGATGCACAGCAGGTTGTCGTGGGCGTCGGCCTGGTCCTCGGTGGTGTAGTGCGCGTCGTTGGTCGCCAGCAGGGGGATGTCCAACTCGCGGGCGAGCCGCAGTAGTCGGTGGCGGACGCCGTGCTCGATGGGCAGGCCGTGGTCCATCAGCTCCAGGAAGTAGTTCTCCCGGCCGAAGATCTCCTGGTAGGCCGCGGCGGCGGCCTTCGCCTCGTCGTACTGGTCGAGCCGCAGTCGGGTCTGGACCTCTCCGGAGGGGCAGCCGGTGGTGGCGATGATGCCGTGCGGCCGTGCGGCGATCAGCTCGCGGTCCATCCGCGGCTTGCCCGCCGGGAACTGGCCCTCGTAGCTGGCCTGTGTGCTGAGCCAGAACAGGTTCCGCAGGCCCTGGGCGGTGCTCGCCCACATGGTCATGTGTGTGAAGCGGCCGCCGCCGGAGACGTCCTTGGAACCCTCTCCGTCCTCGCCCGTGGCGCGGCGGCCGCCCTGCCCCCAGAACTCGCGTGTGCGGGCGAAGCGTGAGGAGGGAGCCACGTACGCCTCGATCCCGATGATCGGCTTGACGTCCGCGAAGTCCTTCGCGACCCGGGCGAACTCGTGGGCCCCGAACATGTTCCCGTGGTCGCTCATCGCGACGGCGGGCATCCGCTGCCGTGCCACCTCGCCGAACATCGGCCGCAGGCTCTGGGCGCCGTCCAGCATCGAGTACTCGGTGTGGTTGTGCAGGTGGACGAAGGAACCGGGACCAGGCATGCGTGGGCCACCTCCTGACCGGGGCGTCTTGTCGGGTACAACCGTCCGTTGGCCCGGATCATCTAAATCGAGGCAGTGACGGGGGATCAAACAACCAGACGGCGGGTGAGCCACAAGCGATGCTTGTATCGGTAGGTTGTCAGGTGTGGATCTCAACGCTGTGCGCACGTTCGTCGCCGTCACCGAGGCCGGCCGGTTCCAGGGGGCCGCGGACGACCTCCGCCTCACCCAGCAGGCCGTCTCCCGGCGCATCGCCGTCCTGGAACAGGACCTCGGGGTGCGGCTGTTCGAGCGGACGGGGCGCGGCGTCGAGCTGAGCGTCGACGGCCAGGCCTTCCTCCCCCATGCCCGCACCCTGCTCCGGGCCGAGGAACGCGCGGCCGCGTCGGTGCGCCCGGGGGCCCGCGCCCTGCGCGTCGACGTGGTCGGTCACCGGGTCGGCCCCGCCGGGCTGCTGCGGGACTTCCACACCGCCCGTCCCGACCTGCCCCTGGACGTGGTGACCCTCTTCGACCTCGACCAGGCCGTCGCCGCCCTGCGGGCGGGCTCCGTCGACGCCACCTTCCGCGCCGTCCTCGCCCCCGGGCGCCCTCTGCCCGAAGGCATCGAACGCATCGCGGTGTACGACGAGGCCCTCCAGCTGTGCGTCGGCCCCGCACACCCCCTGGCCTGCGCCGCGGCGGTCACACCGGTGCAGCTCGCCGGACAGCGCGCCTGGATGCCCGGCAACGCCCCCGGAACCGAATGGGCCGCCTACTACGACAGGTTCGCGGCCGCCTTCGGCATCACCCTCGACACCATCGGACCCGACTTCGGCATCGAGGCACTCCTCGACACCATCGCCGGCTCCGACTCGCTGGCCACCTTCCTCGGCGAGCGGACCCCGCTCGTCTGGCCGCCCGGCCACGACCTGCGGCGCATCCCCCTGCACCACCCCACCCCGGTCTACCCCCACTCGCTCCTCTGGCACGCGGACAACCCCCACCCGGCCCTCGCCGCCCTGCGCGACTACCTCACCGCGGTGCGACCGCACCGGGACGACGGCACCACCTGGGTGCCGGGACTGGCCACAGAGGCCGTCGCGGTGCCGGCCCCGCCCCCGACCCGCGCCGACCGGCCCCTCACCGCACCGTCCGCGGATCCGGCAGCTCCGCCGGCAGTGGACGCCTCTCGTGCGCCCGGGGCACCCGGAACCAGCCCGTGCGACAGGCGATGACGGCCCGGGACCGGAACCGGGACCCGTCCTGGCCGAACCAGGCCGGTCGTGGGACGGGCGGGCGGCCAGGCCGAACACCACCGACACCGGGACCGTGCGGGACGGGTCGTTCCGGTGACCAGCCGGCCGGCGTCCCGGGCGGCGTCGTCAATCTCCGAGCGGACCATCCCGAGTACCTGCCCGGCAGCATCCGGCCCGACGGCGCCCTCCGGTCGCCACGTCTTGCGCCGCGCTGTCACCCGCCGGGATAGCGGTTCCACCAGTGCGGGTCGCGGGCCGGTACGTACTCGCTGCCACCGGGCGAGTCGACGTACTGCTGGAGCAGGTCGCGCGCCAAGGTATCGAGCACCCAGGCGATTTCGAGTCGACTCAACAGCTCGACGGGCAACGCGTCGACGCCGTGCGCGGCACCCAGCAGCGCGCCGGCGGTGGACGCCACCGACTCGCCGTCCGGCGCACCGGACGCGAAGCGGAGGGCGGCACCCACGGTGTCGGGGCCGGGGAAGCGGGAAACCACGAGGAGGGCGCCGAGCAGCGCCGCGGAGGCGGTCGCGTCCGGAGCCAGCCAGGCGAGCTGCCGGGAATCCGGGACGCTGCCGGGCGCCTTCAGCAGGCCCAGGACCGTGTCCGGGCTCGCCGAGTACGGCATGGGCAGGGAACGGACCAGCTCATCCGTGGGATGGCCACGGCCTGGCAGGGAGGCCGTCCATGCCCGAAAGGGGTCGTCTTCGGTGAGGCAGCGGGAGACGAGTTCGGCCGCCCCCAGAGCCGCGTCCTGTGCGTCCGCGGCCCCGTGGGTGAGCGCGGCCGTCTCCCGGATCACCGTGGCGCAGGCGTCCGGACCGGCCGGGAGCTGCAGCAGTCCGAGGGCCAGGCTTCGGGTGAGCGCGTGGGCGCCCCGACTCTCGGTGACCGGCTGCGTCAAAGTCCCCTGCGTCAGCCCGGTCAAGGCGGCGACGGTGGCCGGCGCCGAGCCGCGGCGCTCGCCGAGAGCGGGCACCTGAGCGAGCCAGCCGTCCGGCCACTGGCCGCCGGCGCCGCGCGTCCAGCGCTCGGAGATCCGGTCCGGCTCGATGCCCTGCAGGACGGCCCAGCGGCAGTACGCATGCCAGATCACGGACGGCGCATGGCAGATGCCCTTGTGGTTCAGCCGCATCGAGGCGCGGATCGCCCCCTCGATGGTGAAGGCGGCCAGCTGGGTACCGACACCGATCCGCAACGGCCCCTCGGCCGGCCACCGGCCCCGGACCACCCCTGCCGCGTCTCCCAACGCCGACCCGAGTACCAGCCCCCGCACCCGGGCCTCGCTCACGGCCGTCTTCCCCACCATCCCCCCTGCCTCTCCAGCACCTACATGTCCGCCCCTCACCCCGGTCGCTCCGGCCCCGAGCCGATATGCGGCGATGATCATACTGGCGTGCGCGAGCGCTGCGATGACACAACCTCAACGCGTCGGAGGGTTCCGGGCCATGGCACCGTCCGCAGCTGGTGCCGCCCGTGGGCGAGCGGGCGGCACCAACCGACACGGGAGAAGAAGAAAGCCCGCCGCGGGCACAGCGGACCCGAACCGCTGGACACCTTCCCCGGCGGGCGGACGGCCTGGCGGCCGCGGCAGGGCGCGACCTGCCGCCTCGCCGTTCTCCAGGACAGCGAAATCCGCTGGCAGACCGACCTTTCACACCCGTAGCATCCGAGCCCCGACCCCGTCCGTCACCCCGAAGGAGCGCGCCCCATGTCCGTGGACGCCGGCCTGTACCTGCGCTGGCCCGAGGGCCGGGCACCGTCCGCCGAGGAGCTGGCCGAACTGTTCGGCATCACCCCCCGGAACGGGTCGGGCACCTGGGGGAAGATCGTCTCGGCCGACGGCCGCAGCAGGATGTGGGTCACCGTCTCCACCGACCCGCGCGACCTCGTCGACCCCTCCCGCACCTTCGGGTACGCCTACGACCACTGGCTCCACCTCTCCCCCTCCAAGACCGCTCCCTACCCCGAGGACACGTTCGCCGTCCTCCGCGCCCAGTGCCGGGAGATCATCGCCCGGCTGCGCCACACCGGGCTGGTGGAGAGCGCCTTCTACGTCGACGCCGACAGTCTGACCAGCTACTGGACCGACGTCCGGTCGGCCCTCGGCCCCGAGCCCCGCCCGGCCGTCGAGCTGGACGTGTGGTGGGCCGCCGAGGCCCCCACCACGTCCACGCTCCCGGCCGTCCTCACCCCGAACCTGCACCCGGCCCCGGCCGACCCCGCCCGGACCGCCCGCCTCATCCCCGCACTCGCCGAGGCCTCCGGCGTCCCGTGGGACATCGCCTACCGCGCCGACGAGCTGCCCGTCCGGCACACGGCCCGGTTCACCGGCCGCCACGTCGCCCCCGAGGAGCTCGACGCCTTCTCCGACCGGCTCGCCGCCGAACTGACCAGGCCCGGCGAACAGATCGACGTCGCCCTGTGGGTCAACGACCGCCTGTGCCGCTACGAGGTGGCCAACCAGCCCGTGACCGACCTCCGGGTGTGCTGACGCACGTCCGCTGTCACGGTCCGCTTCGCCGGGTCGTTGCCGCCCGCCAGCGGCGTTGGGTGCGGCACTGCGCCTTCTCCGGGTGGGCCGGTCGCCCCGATCGCCGTACCGCACCCTCCGACCCCTCTTCGGTGTCTCCAATTCGACGCCTTCGCCACTTACATAACAACAGTTCAAAACCGTGAGACAGCCGTGAGACAGGCGCACGGACGGGCCGCCGAAGCCTGCCGACCGCCCGCGAGCCGTACAGTTCTGCCCTGGCGCCGAGGAAACGGCCTCCACGGGACGCACACGACGGCACGCCCGGGATTTCGCGTGCGGACCCGATGCCCGACCGGGCGGGATGTTCCCGATTCCGACCACACCCCCGTTGATTTCACCGTTCCGCGAACCTCTCCGAAGGTCGGAATCGGCGTCCTCGTTTCACGATGCCGGTCGATCTCGAATCGGGAAACAGTGCAAGGAACAAGGTGGAGGCGGTTCGCGCACGGCTGGTTCGCCGCCGCGCCGACCGTGGGGGCACTGCTCGGGGCGGCGCCAGGACGGGGGTGCCGGCTCCTGGGGCGAGCACTTCTCCGGTGCGCTGGACGACGTCCGGGCCTGCCAGGGCATCCTGAGCACCGCTCAGATCGCCGGGCCCCGCGGACTACAACGCCGACACCCCGACGAAGACCGCTCCCTGACCGGTCCACACCCTTCGTTTCACCCAGTTTCAACCACCACTTCAACCACCGCTTCACCCAAAGGGGAACTCAGCCGTGAGGCACCACCTTCCGCGCGCCGTCATGGGCGTCCTGCTCGTGGCGCTCGTGTTCGCCTTCCTGCCCGGCACCCGGGCCACCGCCGCAAGCTGGACCAGCCACTGCGCCGTCGGCGGCTTCTGCCTCTACGACCAGGACGGCGGCCAGGGCGCCGAGCTCGCCAACGACCCCCGTGTCCCCGTCCAGGGCGTCGACCCCGCCTGGAACGACCGGGCCCGCTCGGTGGACAACCGGTCCGCCTACTGGGCCTGCCTCTACTCCGACGGCGCCTACGGCGGCACCGTCCAGGCCGTTCGGCCCGGCGGGCAGGCCAACCTCGCCGACCTCGGCACCCACCTGGACAACAAGGTCACCTCCCTCAAGGGTGCCAAGTCCAAGGCCGGCTGCTTCACCGGCTACGAGCGCTGCGAGACCGGGCAGCTCTGCCTGTTCGCGGAGGAGAGCGGCCGCGGCGCGATGACCTCCTTCACCGAGAACGAGGTCCGCGACTACGGCACCGAATGGGACAACCGGACGGTCTCCGTCTTCAACCACACCGCCAAGCACGCCTGCTTCTACCCGGACAGCGGGCTCACCGGCTCCTGGACCGCCAACGGCGCCGGCTACCGGGCCTTCGTCGTCCTCAGCGGCGACAGCACCTTCGTCCCCACGCCCTACGCCGGCACGCTCAGCTCCGACCGTCTGGTCGTCGCCGCCAACGGCCGCCCCGCCACCGACTTCTGCTGAACCGGGAGCCCTCTCATGAAGCACACCCTCGTGCGGCGGACCGCCGCGATCCGGACCGCCACCGCCCTCGGCCTGGGCGGCCTCCGTCCTCGCCGTCCCCGGCAGCGGCATGGCCGGCGCGACGGACACCGACATCGTCCTGGGCGCCATCACCCTCGCCCAGGCCGCCACCACCACGCCCTTCCCCGGGATCACCCGCACCGTCTACCAGGACGCCGACCGGACGTGGACGGTCAACGTCATGGACATCGACCCGAGCCGGGCCCCGATCACCTTCGACGGCTCGATCGGCCAGGGCATGTACACCACGCAGACCGTCCAGGAGATGCTGGAGCAGACCACCGGCGTGACCAGCCGACGCCCCTACCTCGGGGTCAACGGCGGCTACTTCGACGACGGCGTGGTCCTGGACCAGGCCAACCGGATCTACCTCGGCGACCTCGGCGGCACCTCGGTGAAGAACGGGCGGCTGCTCAGCGAGGCCGGCGGAGGCCGCTACGTCTACGACCCCGTCACCGGCAAGGCCGTCGGGCTGCGCCCGGCCAACTCCGTGCTGATGCTGCAGAACGGCCGTCCCTACATCACCGAGCTCGGCACCAAGCTCACCGTACAACTCTCCGACGACGCCACCACCGACGACGACCCGGGCGTCGAAGTGCTGTTCAACTCGGCGGGCGTGGCCACCGCCTGCTTCCGCCCCGGCGCCACCCCCGGCGGCATCGTCTCCGACGCCCGCCGGGCGGCCACGACGTGCCGCCC
>NZ_JBHVFE010000235.1:0-13276 GCF_042801945.1 Kitasatospora sp. NPDC057542 | reverse complement strand
AGTTCGACCCGGCCGTCGGGGTGGTGCCACTGTCTGCCGCCGCTGGTCTCGGTGTCGGTCATGAACAACTCCCGTCCACCGCGGGCGAATCCGCGGCTCAGCTCAGATGGGGTTCACAGTCGGGTCCACGGGCAGGTTCTCAGGCTGGTTCACGATCGCCGGAACAGTCGGGACGCCCCGGTCCGGGCGCCGCAGGTGGGCGTCACAGGTGCGGGATGACGTCCGTCCCGTACGCGTCGATGGTGGTCTCGATGGCGTCGTGCATGGCGTAGACGGCGAACTGGTCGACGCCGAGCGAGCGGAGCTCCGCCAACCGGGCCCGCTGCAGCTCCGCCGGGCCGATCAGGCAGAAGCGGTCGACGATCTCGTCCGGAACGAAGGCGGTGTCCGGGTTCCCGGCCCGGCCGTGGTGGCTGTAGTCGTAGCCCTGGCGGCCCTTGATGTAGTCGGTGAGCGCCTCCGGCACCAGGTCGGAGTGCTCGCCGTAGTGGCTGACCAGATCGGCCACGTGGTTGCCGACCATCCCGCCGAACCAGCGGCACTGCTCCCGGGCGTGGGCGAGTGCCTCGGGCGAGTCGTCGGCGGTGACGTAGGCCGGGGCGGCGACGCAGATGGTGAGCGACTCCGGGTCCCGGCCGGCCTCCACGGCGGCGGCCCGCACCGCCTTGATCATGAACTCGGTGAGGTACGGGTCGGCCAGCTGGAGGATGAAGCCGTCGGCCTGACGCCCCGTCAGGTTCAGCGCCTTCGGCCCGTACGCACCCATCCAGATCGGCAGGGACGCGCCGGCTCGGACCCACGGCAGGTGCATCTCGGTGCCGTCCACCTCGGCGGTGCGCCCCTCGGCCAACTCCTTGATGGCGTGCATGGCTTCGGAGAGGCGGGCGAGGGTGGCGGGGCGCCGCCCGGCGACCCGCATGGCGGAGTCACCGCGGCCGATCCCGCAGACGGTCCGGTTGCCGTACATGTCGTTGAGCGTGGCGAACAGGGAGGCGGTCACCTCCCAGGTGCGGGTGGAGGGGTTGGTGACCATCGGGCCGACGGTCATCCGCTCGGTCTCGGCGAGGATCCGGCTGTGGATGACGAAGGGCTCCTGCCACAGCACGCAGGAGTCGAAGGTCCAGCCGTGGGTGAACCCGGCCTGCTCGGCGCGGATCATCCGGTCGATGACCAGTCGGGCGGGCGGGTCGGTCTGAAGGACGAGGCCGATGTCCATGAGGGTCTCCAGGCAGAGGGGTCGGCCCGCCGCCCGGCGCGCCGGCCGGATCGATCCGGCGGACGGGCGGGCGGCGAAGGGCGGATGTCGAAAAGCGCGGGATGGCGGTAGCGGAGGGGCTCAGACCAGGTACTGGCAGGTGTCCCGGCGCAGGAAGGTGCCGTGGCCGACCCGGCCGAGCCAGTTCCCGTCGTCCAGCACCACGGTGCCGCGGGACAGCACCGTCCGTGCCCGGCCGGTGAGTCGGCGGCCCTCGTAGGCCGAGTAGTCCACGTTCATGTGGTGGCTCGCGGCGGAGACGGTCTGCACCGCGGCGGGGTCGTAGACCACCAGGTCGGCGTCGGCGCCCGGGGCGATGGTGCCCTTGCGCGGGTGCAGGCCGAACATCCGGGCCGGGGTGGTGCAGGCGATCTCGACCCAGCGGCGCCGGCTGATGTGCCCGTCCACCACGGCCTGGTGGAGCAGGTCCATCCGGTTCTCCACGCCGGGAAGGCCGTTGGGGATCTTCGAGAAGTCGCCCCGGCCCAGCTCCTTCTGGCCGACGAAGCAGAACGGGCAGTGGTCGGTGGAGACCACCTGGAGGTCGTTGGTGCGCAGCCCGCGCCAGAGTGCCTCCTGGTGCTCGCGGGGCCGAAGCGGCGTGCTGCACACGTACTTGGCGCCCTCGAAGCCATCGGCGCCCTCCTCGGCGAGGTTGTCGGTGGAGAGGAAGAGGTACTGGGGGCAGGTCTCGCCGAAGACGTTGAGGCCGGTGTCCCGGGCCCGGGTGAGTTCGGCGAGCGCGGCGGCGGCGGAGACGTGCACCACGTAGAGCGGGCTGCCGGCCACCTGGGCGAGCTTGATCGCCCGGTGCGTGGCCTCGGCCTCCAGCAGTTCGCGGCGGACCTCGCCGTGGTAGCGGGGGGCGGTCTTCCCGGCCGCGAGGGCCTGCTCGACCAGGACGTCGATGGCGATGCCGTTCTCCGCGTGCATCATGATCAGCCCGCCGTTGACGGCGCCGCGCTGCATGGCGCGCAGGATGCGGCCGTCGTCGCTGTAGAAGACGCCGGGGTAGGCCATGAAGAGCTTGAAGGAGGTGGACTCGCCGGAGTCGACGAGCGTGTCCATCTCCTTGAGGACGGCGTCGTTGACGTCGGAGACGATGGTGTGGAAGGCGTAGTCGATCGCGCAGTTGCCCTCGGCCTTGGCGTGCCAGGCGTCCAGGCCCTCGCGCAGCGAGCCGCCGACCGGCTGGACGGCGAAGTCCACGATGGTCGTGGTGCCGCCCCAGGCTGCGGCCCGGGTGCCGGTCTCGAAGGTGTCGGAGGCAGCGGTGCCGCCGAACGGCAGCTCCATGTGGGTGTGGGCGTCGACACCGCCAGGGATGACGTAGTGGCCGGTGGCGTCGATGACGGTGTCGGCGGTCCAGGCCTCGGCGGCGGAGCTGCCGGTGACGGCGAGGGCGGCGATGCGCTCGCCCTCGACCAGGACGTCGGCGTGGAGTTCCTCGGTGGCGGTGATGACGAGGCCGCCGCGGACGACGGTGCGCCGGTTCGGGTCGCGGGTGGTCATCGTGCTGCTCCTCACGCCTCGGCGAGCGGTCCGTAGGCGTCGGGTCGGCGGTCGCGGTAGAACGCCCACTGCTGGCGGACCTGTTCGATCAGGCCGAGGTCGAGGTCGCGGACGACGAGTTCCTCCGCCTTGTCGGAGGCGACGTCGCCGACGAACTGGCCGCGCGGATCCACGAAGTAGGAGGTGCCGTAGAAGTCGTTGTCGCCGTACTCCTCGGTGCCGACGCGGTTGATCGCGGCGACGAAGTACTCGTTGGCGACGGCGGCGGCGGGCTGTTCGAGCTGCCAGAGGTAGGCGGACAGGCCGCGGCTGGTGGCGGAGGGGTTGTAGACGATCTGCGCACCGGCCAGGCCCAGGGCGCGCCAGCCCTCGGGGAAGTGGCGGTCATAGCAGATGTACACGCCGACCTTGCCGACGGCGGTGTCGAACACGGGCCAGCCGAGGTTGCCGGGCTTGAAGTAGTACTTCTCCCAGAAGCCCTTGACCTGCGGGATGTGGTGCTTGCGGTACTTGCCGAGGTAGCTGCCGTCGGCGTCGATGACGGCGGCGGTGTTGTAGTAGACGCCGCTCTGCTCCTCCTCGTAGACCGGGACGACCATCACCAGCCCGAGTTCGCGGGCGAGGTCCTGCATCCGGCGCACGGTCGGGCCGTCGGGGACGGCTTCGGCCCAGCGGTAGTGCTCGGCCTCCTGGACCTGACAGAAGTACGGGGAGTTGAAGACCTCCTGGAATCCGATGATCTTCGCACCCTGGGCGGCGGCCTCCCGGGCGTACCGCTCATGGAGCGCGATCATGCTCTCCTGGTCACCGGTCCAACGGGTCTGGACGAGCGCGGCACGGACGATCTGCGACATGGGTACCTCCGCAACTCCGCGGTCCGGCCGTGCGGTCGGACCCGCGGTCTGAGGGTTGACGGGGCGGGTCTCGCCTGCGGGTCCGCTCGGGGAACCGCAGGGTCTACGTGCGTAGAAAGCGATCTGTAGACGGTAGGCCTGGCCTCGGTGGCCTGACAATACGTTGGCGGAAACGCGTCTGGAGCGATCCTCTTGCGCGGACACGCGGGCGGTCCCGGGTGGGATGAAAAGCTGATCTACCCAGGGAGTTGCCTTCTTACTCGTTCGAGCGAAACCGAACGCTTGGGGTGCGCAATCGGCGGTGGCGGGGTAAGACCCGCGTGGACATCGCTGCGGATCACGACAGGTTGTCAGTCCCGTGTGGTTCCATACGAGTTCGGTGGCCCGGTCACGGGGGATCGGGGCGACCAAGCGGGGGGTGACGACGGTGGTGGTGTCGAAGTCCGCGGCGGAAGCGGCGGAAGCACCGGGTACGGCGGAAGCGCCGGGTACGACGGGGACGGCGGCGGGCGGAGGCCCGGCGGCACGGCCTCCCGCCCTGCCTGCCCGGGTCGGCCTGCTGCTCGCCCTCGGCGCACTGCTGCCGGTCGTCCTCGGCGGGCTGATGTTCCTCCGCCAGGCACCGCGCGTACCGGACGTCGCGCTCCAACTGGCCGGTTCCCGTAGGGTCGCCGAGGCGGTGGTCGGCGGGCGCGCCGCGGACCACCTGGCCGCACTGCGCGCCGACGGCTGGCTGATCGGCGGCTACGGGCTGACGCTGGTCGCGGCCGCGCTGCTCGGCGGGTACGTGCTCGGACCGGAGCGCCGACGGCTGCCGGCGCTCGCGGCCGGCGGCGCCGGGCTGCTCGCGGCCTGCTGCGACCTCGGCGAGGACGCGCTGCTGCGCGCGGGGATCGACGGCCTCCAGCCGGGCACGGGCGGGTCCGACACCCCCTTCGCCGCCGCCACCGCGCTCGCCACCGTCAAGTGGCTGCTGCTCCTGCCCGCCGGGGCGGTCGCGGCGGGGCTCCTGCTGGTGACCGTCACCCGGGCCGTGCGCGGGCTCCGGCCGTCACGGGCGGGCGCGCAGGCCGGCGGCACCGACTCCCCCGACCGCCCGGCGCTGATCCCGCCCTGGCCGATCGCCACCCGGCGGGGCACCTCACCGCCCGCCGCCGCGTCCCCGCTCGCCCCTGAACCGCCGGGCGGCCGCGATGCCCCGGTCCGGCACGCCCACTGGCGCGACGCCGCCCGGGTGCCGCCCGGCCGCGAGCCCGCCGAACTCGGCTTCTGCGCCTCCGGCGGCGGCATCCGCTCGGCCTGCGTCACCCTCGGTGCACTCCAGTCGCTGCGCCCCTGGCTGAAACGGGCCCGCTACCTGGTCTCCGTCTCGGGCGGCGGCTACACCGTCGGCGCGCTCCAGCTCGCGCTCAGCGACTCGGCGCCCGGCAGCCCGGTGCGCGCCGTCTCGGGCCTGACCGCCGACACCGTGATGGAGCCCGGCTCCCCGGAGGAGGACCACCTCCGCCGGCACGGCAAGTACGTCGCCGACGGAGCGGGCGAGTGGCTGGTCGCACTCGGGACGCTGCTGCGCGGCGTGCTGTCCGCCCTCACCCTGCTGCTGGCCGCCGTCCTGGCGCTCGGCCTCGGGCTCAGCCGCTTCTACCAGGCCGTGCCACTCACCGACCTGAGCCGCCTGGCGGCGGCCGGGCTGCGCCACACCGATGCCATACCGGCGCCGTTGGAGTTCCGGGCACCGGCGCTCGCCACCCTCGGTGTACTGCTGGCCGCGGCCGCCGGGTGCTGGCTGCTCTGGCTGCTGGCCTTCCCGTCGCTCGGCTGGCAGTCGCTGCTGCCGCGCGTGCTGCGCCGGGCCAATCTCGGCCTGCTCGGGCTGGCCGCCCTGCTGACAGCCGGAGTCCTGGCGGTGCCGGGGCTGGCCTGGGCCGCCGTGCGGCTCCAGCAGGCGCTGGCGGCAGGGCCGCAGCTGACCGGCGCGGGGCTCGGCCTGACTGTGGCGCTCAGCTACCTGGCGCTGCTGCTCGGCATACTCCGGCGCGACCGCCGGACACCCGGCCGGGGCGCCGCAGCGGGCGCGGCAGGCCGTGTCGCGGGAGGCCGCGGTGGCCGCGCCGCCGGCATCCCCCAGACCCTCGTGGTGTGGGCCGCCCTCCTCGTGCTGACGGCCGGTGCGCTGCTGGCCCTCGGCTGGGCGGTCGCCACCGGGTACGCCTGGCCGACCGCCGTCCAGGTGCTGCTGCCGCTGGTGCTCGGCGCGGTCGGGCTGAACCTCGATCAGACCTGGATGAGCCTGCACCCGTTCTACCGGCTGCGGCTGGCCTCCGCGTTCGCGGTCCGGCGGTCCACCGAGGGCGGTCGGTCGCTGGCCCGCCCGTACCACTTCTTCCGGGAGCAGACCTGGCTGAGCCACTACGGCGCCCGGCACCCCGACTTCCCGCAGGTGATCTTCTCGGCGGCGGCCAACCTGTCGGGCAACTCCCGTACACCACCGGGCCGTCCGGCGGTCTCCTACTCGCTCTCGTACGACTACGTGGGCGGTCCGGACATCGGCTACGCGCGCACCGACCTGCTGGAGCGGCGCACCCGTCCGCACATCGCCAGGGACCTCACCGTGCAGTCGGCGATGGCCGTCTCCGGCGCCGCCTTCTCCTCCGCGATGGGGCGGGAATCCCGCGTCTACCAGCGGCTGTTCGCGGTGACCAACGCCCGCCTCGGGACGTGGCTGCCCAACCCGGGGGTACTCGGCCCGGACTGGTCCGGTCCACCGGACTGGCGCCGTCCCGCGCAGCCCGCCGTCCGCCGCCTCCCGTACCAACTGCGGGAACTGATCGGGCGGTTCCCGGCCGACGACCGCTTCCTGCTCACCACCGACGGCGGGCACTACGAGAACCTCGGGCTGGTCGAGCTGCTGCGGCACCGGGTGCGCACGGCGGTCTGCATCGACGCCAGCGGCGACGCGGGTTACGCCGCCAAGCTGGCCGCCGCGATCACGCTGGCCCACGAGGAGCTGGGCATCGTCATCACCCTGCACGAGCCGGAGCTGCTGATCCCGGGCACCGCCGCCGACCAGCCCGTCGAGGGCGGCGCCCCGGACGACGGCGTGGACGGCCACGCAAGCCGTCGGCCACCGCTGTTGCGCGGGCTCGCGGCACAACTGTCCGACCGGCTCTCGGCTCGATCGGTGGTCACCGGGGACATCCGCTACCCGGACCTGGGCGAGGGGCCCGGGGCCGTCCGGCACGGCCGGCTGATCGTCCTCCAGTCGGTGCTGACCCCGGACATGCCGTACGAGCTGCACGCCTACGCGATGGCGAACCGGGCGTTCCCCAACGACCGCACCAGCGACCAGTGGTTCGACCACCAGCAGTTCGACGCCTACCAGACGCTCGGCCGCCACCTGGGCGAACAGGCCGCACCGCTGGTCGAGCGAGCGCTGGTCGAACAGGCGCTGGTCGAACAGGCGCTGGCCGGCCCGGCGCCGGGCCCCACCGGGTCGCTGCCCGCGCAGCCGGCGGGCGACACCGCGTCGGCCCCGTCCGGCACGGCCCCGTCCGCCACGGCTCCACCGGCGCCGCGCCGCCGGGCCGAGGAGTAGCCGGGAGGAAGACGAGGAGAAGGGTGCTCGACGGGTAGCCGAGGAGTCCGCCCGGCACCGGTGACGGGCAGCGGCGGGCCGCCGGCTCGGCTTGACTTCGTCCGGTTCGCTCGGGAAAGATCCGGCGCATGGACTCCGGCGCCACTCTGGTCTGCCGCCTGCACGTCGATCTGCGACGCCAGGCGAGTTCCATCTGTGCCTGTTGACCTTGCTCTCCCCCGCCGGTCCCGCCCTGTGACGTCTGCCAGGGCACGAGCCGCGCACCCGTACCCGCAGTTCTGACTCCCGCCCCACCCCGGCGCACCCGTACGTGCCGGGCCGCTCCGTCGGCCCGCGCCCGTCCACCGCCGTCGGACACCGGGCGCTTCCCGCCGACGTTCCCGCCGCACCCGAGGACGCCCTCATGAGCCTGAGCCCGAGCATCAGCCCCGACACCCGCCCGGCCCTCGGCCCCGACACCGGCCCCAACGCCTGCTCCGGCACCGGTGCCTGCTCCGACACCGGCGCCGGCTCCACGAGGCCGGCCGGCACCCCCGAGCCACCACCGACGCCCCCCGCCGGGGACACCCGCGCACCGCTCACCCCCAGCACCCTGCGGACCATCGTCCGTGAGCTGGCCGAGCGGCCCGAGGAGTGGATCCACCACGTCCGCCTCTCCACCGAGGAGCGCTGGTACCGGCGCCTGGTCGGCGACGAGGACCACGAGGTGTGGCTGATCAGCTGGCTGCCCGGCCAGTCCACCGGCTTCCACGACCACGGCGGCTCGCGCGGCGCCTTCACCGTCGCCCTCGGCGAGTTGGAGGAGCTGTCCCTCGGCGGGCCTGACCAGGGCCTGCTGATCCGCCGGGTCCCGGCCGGCACCGCCCGTGCCTTCGGCCCCGACTACGTGCACGACGTGCGCAACACCGCCGTGGGCCCCGCCGTCACCCTGCACGCCTACTCGCCGCCGCTGAGCTCGATGGCGCACTACGACCTGCGGGCCGGCGGGCTCGTCCGCACCTCCGAGGAAGGACCGGAACAGTGGTGACCACGATCGACGACCTGGTGGAGCGGGCCCGGAATGGCGTCCACCGGCCGCGCGCCCGCGAGGCGTACCAGGCCCAGCTGGACGGCGCGCTGCTGGTGGACATCCGTCCGGCGGCGCAGCGGGCGGCCGAGGGGGAGATCCCCGGCTCGCTGGTCATCGAGCGCAACGTGCTGGAGTGGCGGCTCGACCCGACGGGCAGTCACCGGATTCCCGAGGCCTCGGGCTACGACGTCGAGGTGATCGTGGTCTGCTCCGAGGGCTACGCCTCCAGCCTGGCCGCCGCCTCCCTGCGCGAGCTGGGGCTGCACCGGGCGACCGACCTGGACGGCGGATTCGCCGGCTGGGCGGCCGCGGGCCTGGCGACCCGCCGGGGCAGCTGAGCTCGCAGCCGCACCGCGTGCCGGACGGTAAATCAGAGACAGGAGATGATGCAGGTCATAGTCTGATCCGAGTTTCCGCCGGTCCAAAGCTGGGCAGCCACGCGGGCGGAAGTACGCCCGGGCGCTTGAAACCGCCGTCACCGCACGACCCGACCGAACGACCGACCGACCCAGGCGCCGCCTCCCCGGGGCGCCCTGACGAGGAAACTCCACGTGATCAGATTCGAGGGCGCCGGAAAGCGCCACCCCGACGGCACCGTTGCGGTCGAGGGCCTGGACCTGGAGGTCCCGACCGGTCGGATAACCGTCCTGGTCGGACCGTCCGGGTGCGGAAAGACCACCCTGCTGCGCATGGTCAACCGGATGGTCGAGCCCACCTCAGGCCGGGTGCTGCTGGACGACACGGATGTCGCGAAGCTGGAACCCGCCAAGCTGCGCCGTGGCATCGGGTACGTGATCCAGCAGGCGGGGCTCTTCCCGCACCGCAAGGTGATCGACAACATCGCCACCGTCCCGTACCTGCTCGGCTGGGACCGCAAGAAGGCCCGCGCCCGTGCCGCCGAGCTGCTCGAACTGGTGGGGCTCGCACCGGAGACCGCCAAGCGGTACCCGTTCCAGCTGTCCGGCGGCCAGCAGCAGCGGGTCGGCGTGGCGCGCGCGCTGGCCGCCGACCCGCCGGTGCTGCTGATGGACGAGCCGTTCAGCGCGGTCGACCCGGTGGTGCGGGCCGGTCTCCAGGAGGAGCTGCTGCGGCTCCAGTCCGAGCTGCACAAGACGGTGCTGTTCGTCACCCACGACATCGAGGAGGCCGTCCGGCTCGGCGACCAGGTGGTGGTGCTCCGCGAGCACGGCCGGATCGCCCAGTTGGCCGACCCGCACACCCTGCTCACCACCCCGGCCGACGAGGCCGTGGCCGCCTTCCTCGGGCGCGACCGGGGCCTGCGCGGCCTCGGCCTGCGCCCTGCGAGCACCGTCAAGCTCAGTCCTGTGGGCAACGGAATCCGTTACGGGAGCTGGGAGTTGGCCCTGGACGACGAACGCCGCCCGATCGGCTGGATCGACCGCGGCGCCGTCACCGCCGAGTTGCACCCGGCGGTGGGCTTCCACCCGGACGCCGACACCCTGCGCACCGCGCTGGACGCCGCCGTCCTCTCCCCCGCCGGGGTCGCGGTCGCGCTGGACGCCGACGGCCGGGCCACCGGCACCGCGAGCCGCGAGACCGTCCTCGCCGCGCTGCGGCCCGACGCCTCCGGTGCGCCGGCCGCCGATGCGCCCGTCCGCACCGACAAGTCCCCGACCTCCGGAAGCCGCCCGGACGACACGGGCGGCACGGACGGCACTGGCGGCACGGACGGCACTGGCGGCACGGACGGCACGGACGGCACGGACGGCACGGACGGCGCAACCGGAACGGGCAGCTCCAACGTCACCGGCGGCACGGACGGAGCCGACGGTGGACGATGAACCGATCGTCCGCTGGTACTGGATCGGCGACCACCTCGGCTACCTCGGCCACCTGCTCGCCGACCACGCCGTGATCGCCCTCGTCCCCGTACTCATCGGCCTGCTGCTGGCCGTCCCCCTCGGCCTGACCTGCGCCCGCTACCCCCGGCTGTACCAGCCGCTGTCCGCCGTGTTCAACATCGTCTACGCGCTGCCCTCGCTGGCCGTGTTCGTGGTGCTGATCCCGTACACCGGCCTCGCCACCCAGGCGACCGTGATGATCCCGCTCACCTTCTACGCCCTCGCCGTGCTGCTGCCGACCACCGTGGACGGGGTGCGCGCCGTCCCCGACGCCGTCCGGCAGGCCGCCACCGCGATGGGGTACGGCCCGTGGCACCGGCTGACGTCGGTCGAGCTGCCCGCCGCCGTGCCGTACCTGATCGCCGGACTGCGGGTCGCGGCGGTGTCCAGCATCTCGCTGGCCAGCGTCGGCGCGCTGGTCGGTCGCGGCGGGCTCGGCTACCTGTTCGTCGACGGCTTCCAGCGCACCTTCCCGACCCCGATCGTGGCCGGCATCGTGCTGATCGCCGCCCTGGCTCTGGCCGTCGATCTCCTACTGGTGGCCGCCCGGCGGCTGCTCGCGCCCTGGGCCGTGCGGGAGAAGGGAGCGGGCTCGTGAACTGGCTGAACTGGCTGAACGACTTCTTCACCGCTCCGGACCACCGCAGCGGGCCGGATTCGATCGTGCACCGGATCTTCGAGCACCTGATGCTCTCCGGCGAGGCCTTGCTGTACGCGACGCTGATCGCCGTCCCGCTCGGGCTGCTGATCGGCTACACCGGGCGTGGCGTCACCGCGGTGACCGCGCTCGCGGGCGCCGCCCGCGCCCTGCCCACCCTCGGCCTGGTCACGCTGGCGGTGCTGCTCGCCGGGGTCGGCGACACCGCCGTCCTGATCCCGCTGGTCGCGCTCGCCGCACCACCGCTGCTGGTGGCCGCCGTCGAGGGGGTGCGCGGCACCGACCCGGACGTCCGGGACGCCGCGCGCGGCATCGGACTGACCCACCCCCAGGTGCTGCGGCAGGTCTGCCTGCCCTCGGCCGCACCGACCATGCTGGCGGGCTTCCGCACCGCGACCGTGCAGGTGATCGCGACCGCCACGGTGGCCGCCTACGTCGGTCTGGGCGGCCTCGGCCGCTACGTCATCGACGGGCTGGCGACCCGCAAGTACGCCGTGACCGTGGGCGGCGCGCTGCTGGTGGTACTGCTCGCGGTCGCCGCCCAGCTGTTCTTCGCCCTGCTCGCCCGGTTCGCGCTCCCGCCCGGGGTGCGCGCCCAGCAGCGGCGCCGCTGACCCCTTTTCCCTCTCCCCTCCCACTTCGGAAGGACATCTGTCACCATGTCGACAATCAACCGTGGCCGCCGTGCCGCCGTCCTCGGCACCCTCGTCGCGCTCGCCCTCGGCACGACCGCCTGCGGCTCCTCCGGCGGCGACCCGCTCGGCGGGGGTTCGAGCGCCTCGGCCGCCGGCGGCTCGGCGGGTACCGGCGGCTCGGGCGCTTCCGGCTCGACCGTGGTGGTCGGCTCGGCCAACTTCCCGGAGAACGTCCTGCTCGGATCGATCTACTCGCAGGCGCTCAAGGCCAAGGGCGTCAAGGTCCAGGAGAAGTTCAACATCGGCAGTCGCGAGGTGCTCTACGGGCAGTTGCAGGGCGGCAACCTGACCGTCCTGCCCGAGTACAACGGCTCGCTGCTCGCCTACCTGGACGCCAAGTCCACCGCCGTCACCACGCAGGACGTGAACGCGGCGCTCACCAAGACGCTGCCCGCCTCGCTGGGCATCCTCGACTCCTCCCCGGCCGAGGACAAGGACTCGCTCAGCGTCACCCAGGAGACGGCCGACAAGTACGGCCTCAAGAGCATCTCCGACCTCGCGGCCAAGGCCGGCGAGTTCACCATCGGCGGGCCACCGGAGTTCAAGAACCGTCGCGAGCAGCAGCTCAAGGACGTCTACGGACTGACCTTCAAGGAGTGGAAGCCCACCGCCGACACCACCGCGAACGCGCTGAAGGACGGCAGTATCCAGGTCGGCAACGTGTTCACCACCGACCCGAAGATCGTCCAGTACAAGCTCGTCCCGCTGACCGATCCGAAGGACATCTTCGGCGCGCAGAACATCACCCCGCTGGTCAACAAGGCGGGCGTGGACGCGACCGCGGCGGCGGCGCTCAACGCGGTGTCGGCCAAGCTCGACACGCCCGGGCTGGTGGCGCTGATGAAGCGCGTGTCGGTGGACAAGGAGGACCCGTCGACGGTCGCCAAGGACTGGCTGAAGTCCAACGGTCTCGGCTGACGGCCGGCGGGAGGGCAGGCAGGCTTACCGCCGACCGGCCGACCCGACGGCGCCCCGGCCCGGACGCCCGAGGATCGCGAACGCGGCGGCCCGAGGAGCTTCCTCCGGGCCGCCGCCCGCCGTTCCGGAGACCCTCTCCCGACTGCCGGAGGGACCTTCCCTTCTACGCCGCGAACATGACAGTCTGTGCGCCATGCGCACTCGTCTCCTCGCCGCCACCCTCACGGCACTCGCCGCGGTGAGCCTCGCTGCCTGCTCCAGCTCCGGATCAGGGTCGGGCAAAGCCACCTCCGCGGCCGGCTCCCCCACCGCCTCCGCCACCTCGGCCGCCACACCCTCCGGCGCCGCCACCACGCCCGCGGCCCCCGCGCCCGACTCGGCCGCCCCCACGGCCGACGGCGCCACCGGTGCTCCCGCCCCCGACGCCGGCGCCTCGGGAGCCCCCGCACCAGCCAAGCCCGCCCCGCCCGCCGACGCCGGACTGCCCGCCAAGCCGGGCGCCGACCTGGCGGCCAAGCTGGTCTCCGCGCTGAACGCGATCGACCCTGAGATCGTCGGCGGCAAGCCCGACCAGGCCGTGGACCGGGCACGCAACCAGTGCCAGTCGATGTACCAGTTCCCCAAGGACGAGCAGAAGCTGGTCGAACTGGCCAACCAGCGCTTCACCTCCGCCGACCACCCGCAGGGCTTCGGGCCGGAGACCGCAGCGAAGATCAACGAGGCGCTGCTCGCCACGCTCTGCCCTCCGTCCCGCTGATCCGGTCCACAGACCCGAAGATCCGCAGATCCACGCCACCATGAACCGCCCGGTGTCCTGAGCGCCGGGCCGCCGTGGCCGCGCCCCTCCCTGGGTGCGCG